>JBQCGN010000119.1:0-7506 GCA_051955655.1 Candidatus Nitrosocosmicus sp.
ATAGTATTTTTTGCTTTAATTTTGGGTTTGCGAGAAATAGCAAAAAACAAAAAGTATGTACGAGAAAGATACAAGTGTAAATAATGCAAATATTAACAGTGCCATACAAATGCGGTTGTTAAAAATATATGGTGAAACGGATTTTGCATAGCATGTAAAGAATATAGTTTTCTATAAATATTAAGTTACTAGTTACCGAGAATTACCCTTTTTTGCAGATAAACAATGGTCATTAAAGTATCCAAACATAGACTACATTTTAGACCATTATATTGCAATAAAGAAATTTTATTCCAAATATATAAATGATCACTCTGACGGTAATAATAAAAAAGAGGTTGATTTTCAATTTACCGACTACTACTATCGACCGTTTCCAATAATTCCATTCTGCGACAGGTACAGGAGAGGTCCAAATGTATGTCCAGCATCAGTACTTATTCTTGCAACAGGCTCATTGCTTGTGCTGTTGCGTTCCCATCATGTGATAAAGACCTTGTTTCCAGAGGCAGCTATGTTGGCATCAGATGAGTCTGTGTTGGGGGTATTACTTAGATTCATTTTATCTCCAAAAGTTTTTCCTCCATCAGTTGAGGCTCTAAACATTACTTCGTTATTGTTTCCTGTTTTGTTTGACCACCATACGATGTAGACATTGTCATCGCCTGATGTAGCTAGTGGTGCTCCCATCCTTTTAACCGGATTTGCATTTTCATCTATAAAAGCTGCTGCTTTCAGCACCAAGGTAGTTGATGATATGGACAACGTTACAGATAAAAATACAGTAGTAATGGAAAAGACAAGGATTGTTGCAAAGGTGAAAGAAAAAATAATGTTTATTGATAAAATAAAAAAAGGATTTTCAAAAATCTTTGGATTTATATAATTTAACAGATACTTAAAGAAAATATCGTCTTGCTTTTTATAGCGTTTTTTTCTATTTGATTTAAATCCAAATACTACTTTCTCATCTTTTATTTTGTTTTGAGTCCTAATAATGTAGTAAAATTGCAACGGGCCCGGAGGGCTTCATGACGATATCGGCACTATAAAGTAGATTCTAATTTAGAGTAAAACAACCGTTCATTTAAAGATTTTGATATTATTAATCATATTGATCTATTTTGAGTATTATGAATAGATTTAACATATTATATTGGATTTAAGTTGTAAAACATAATGTTTGTAGGATAATAACAACTATCACCAATAAATTTATTATTTACTCGGTTATGTTTAATAATGGAAATGATTTCAAATATATATAACATCAAAATCAACATTATGATAGCATGTAGAAACCTGCACCATTCTTTAAGATCAACATTTTCATATTTGTCAGCATTTGTTTTAGTGCCATTCATCTTTTCATTACTTGTTTTATTACTTTGTAATATCACCACAAGCAATGAGGCTTTTGCTCAGATAACATACCCCTTTATGGCATCCTCCAGAGGATCCTTTAATACATCAGATGGGAGCTTTATTCAACAAATTAACCCACAAACTGCACTTTCCATTTTAGATAAATTCAATACTTGTCCACCAGGTCATCAATTAGCAATTTATGTTCATGGTATATGGGCCAATGAAAATCAAGCAATGGAGCAGACACAACGAGTCTTTCTATCATTACAAAAAAGTGGATATGATATCCCTCTTATAGGATTTAGCTGGGACTCCAATACTCCACTGTCACTTAGTGATTTATCTATATCTAAAAAGGGTTGGAATATGGCAAAAGATATTGCTAATTACAATGGCCAAATTCTTGGAAAATTTATTGTTGATTTTAAAAAGGCTTGTCCAAATGACAAAGTACGTATAATTGCTCATTCACTTGGAGCAAGAGTGACTTTATCTGCAATACAGTGGATATATGACAATTACATTGGTGGACTTGATACCAATAATACATCAAAGATAATTGCCTCAGTTCATCTAATGGGTGCAGCTGTGAATAATGAGCAAATATCTGAGGATCTTAATGATTGTACATCTTTTACTCCATCTTTGCAATGTTCGGGTAATGCCATTGAAAAAGTAGTAGGACATTTTTATAATTTGTATGATACCAAAGATAAAATGCTAACAGATGAAATAGGTCTATCCTGTCCTTTTTTTACTTGTATAAGTCCTTACCATGTTAGTGAACATCATGACGCACTTGGATCGTATGGAAATGAATCTGTAACATATCCTCCTACCAACTATAGAGAATATGATGTAACATCCAAAATTATTTTAGATCCAGATGCTGACAAAGACAAAGACCAAGGACTTTATTGTGATGTATATCTTTACTATCATTGTGCAATTACAGGCATAGGTGATAATCACATGGGCTATATGGGATTTAGAGTCAACAATAATCCTCAAGTACCTGTATATAATAGTGGAGCAATAGGATCAGTAGTAACAGACTGGAGAAATGAACCAACTAGATAATGATTTTTTTCAAGTATTCATATATACAACTTTTGAGAATGATAAGAAATACCAGTATAACAACTAACGTGTTCTGGGATCCAATTACAAGACTTGGCGTACAATCTAGTGCCAAAGATGCACTTAATAGAGACTTTTATCTGTCATAGTTTCAGACGCAGTATCCTCTTCAGATAAAGATGCACATGTCCGCTCTTTGCAGAATATGGAAAATATCCTTACGGTTGCATCTATAAATGAGATTATGGATATTGGATCCAATAGAAATTGAAAAATTCATGAGAAAAAAGGAATAATACAGGATGATCTAATTAAAATTGCAATGAAAAAAAGGACATTGATGAAAAAGAGTCATGATATAAGATTTAATGCAATGCCGTTGTTATTATCATCAGCGTTATTAAATTGAACAGATTTAATTATTAGATAAATTATCCACTAAAACTGTTTCTAAAATAGATATCGTGTTCGGTGGAAACCGTTTGGAATTCTACATGGGTCAGATAAATTATTACACGATTTTAAAATTTTATTTATTGCGCTTTTTTTATCATCTTTCAAAATACAATTAATGAAATATATAATTTTTAAAAAAAGTCATAGAATTTTATGACATAATTGATCGAAAGAGAAATATGTATATGCAGTAATTGAACATATGATTAATTTATACTGCAAATGTAAACATGTAAAGAAAATATGTGGTTGTTATTTAGATCCTTCTAAATATATCATTTATTATATATTGTATTAGGATTTCCTGTGGGACTTCCTGTTTGAAGCATCTCCTCCTGTTCTAATAGGTCTTCTATCTCTGTCGCTAATCTATGAATGGTTTGGCTGTTATATCCCTTCGAAAGTTCTTGGTTCACATGGAGTACACCATTATTTATCGTTTCATAAGGACTTCCTATTCTTTTTGGCAATGCATCTGCTTGTTTTTGTGTAGCTATAATGCTTCCGGGGGGCACAAATTTATCATCAGCAATTGTAACACCATTTGTTATTGTACTGGATACACCGATTGCAACTCTGTTGCCAATTTTTGAATTAAATATTAAGCTATTCATACCCACAAAAGTATCATTTCCAACAAATGCAGGTCCATGAATCTGAACATCGTGTGCAAGACTTACCTTATCTCCAACATATATTGCAAAACCATTATTAAACGCAGAATCATTGGCCTTTAAAAGGGATCCTTGTGCTGAATATCTTCGGTCATCAATATTCTTATTATGAGATGTTGTTTCAAGAGCATGTAAAATTACTCCATCTTGGAGATTGGAATAGTTTCCAATATGGATAGGTGTGCCCTCATCACCTCTGCAAACGGCAAATGGTGCTATCATCACAAGTTTTCCTATTTCACAATCACCAATTAAAACTGCAAGAGGATCGACAAACGCAGTTTTGGATATTTGTGGATATTTTATATCGGGATTATAATCTGTTTGAATGTTTGGACGAATATTTATAGGATTATTTGTTGTAGCTGTAGTATTTGTACTGTTGGCAGAATTATTTGAGATTTTCAACTGTTCCTGTTGTTGTTGTTGTTGTGCAGGAACTTCTGCCATCACAGGTGATGATGTTTTGAGAAATATTTGATTAAAAGATGCTGACGTGATAATGATTGTCATAAGCGTAGCCAGTATCAAATTTCTATATAATTTAGTATGCATTTATATATTGACTATTACCTTCTATATTAATAATTAGGCGTTTTAGCTTAAATAGTATAAAACATATAGTTAATAGAACTAATGCGATTTTATTTTAAAACTATAAGAAAATGTTTATTGATAGAAACAACAGCAGCAATAACAATATCGCAATCAATATAGGAAAGAACCAATTTGAAGAAAAAGGTTACCTGTTAGCAAGTAAAGTACATCAATAAGATATATCTATAAAAACAGATTCAGATGTGGCTAAATTATAAATACAATCAATGGAAAATTGCTTTGAATACAAGATATTGATGGCAAAACTATCTATTCTACTTTACAAGAAATTGGAGATACAGCACATACAGCATTGGTAGTATAAGAGGTTCATAAAATTCATCCTTTAATCCCCAATGGAGATACAAGATATCTTTGTATCACTTGAGACACAAAATCTGAATGAATTACCCTTGAATATACTATACCCAAATACGGTTAATATAACGATAAAGTAATTGAACTTGTTTTTATTATAATTCGTTTTTTATTTATGTCGTAATTCCATAAGATAATTCTGATCTATCAAAGTTGTCTTGGGTTGTAAATGTATATAATGACCTCAAGTATGATGTTGATCTATCCTTCATCTATCTGAGAATAAAGATAGAGGTCGACAAGTAAGATATAATAGACTTGGTCAAGAATCAACAAAAAACTTGATCACCATAAAAGAGTTCAGAAATACTGCAGTTTTGAGAACAGCAATCAAAAATTCAAGAATAAAATCAAATGATCCACTACAATCAAAGATAAATAACTATGTTGATTTACTCTTCTATTTCAATGAAATAACTATATTATAATCTTCTAACTTACATTCAATATATCAAATACAGACAGGTTTCAAAGTGTAGGAAATGTGGATTCAGAAGATTATGTCATAAGTACAGACAAATCTTTGCTGGATATACAGTTGATTCATACATTTTTAAGCAATTCATCATACTGGGCAAAAGGTCGTTCATATGATGTAGTCAAAAAATCAATAGAACAATCCCTTTGTTTTGGCGTATATTTGAGCGTTCAACAACGAATATTACAACAAATAGGATTTGCACGAATTGTTACAGACTATGCCACTTTTGCATGGTTTTGTGTGATGTATTCATCATAGATCTTCATAGAGGAAAAGGTCTTGGCAGGTGGCTTTTAGAATGCGTTATTTCTTATCCTGATTTGCAAGGACTTCAACGTTTTGTGCTTGCAACCAGAGATGCACATGAAGTCTACAGGCAAGTTGGTTTTGAAAATTTAACAAATCCGAATTGGTGGATGGTTCTTAAGAATCTTCAATAACTGTTATGTCAAAAATAGGGAAATGAAATGGGCAAAAATCTTTTGTATTTATGGAGCGCAAACCACCGTTGGATCTGTGGATCTGCACCTGCAGATTGCTTAACTGGTGAAACGAACTCCGAACTAATTCCATTAACTGTACTACCTCCTGGTCCTCTTAATACATGTTGATGAATACATGGTTCTCCTTTAGATGGTTAACTTAAGGTATTTAGCTTAACTGCTGCAGCTCCAAGAGCACCTGCGACACATGATGGTCCGGATTTGAATACAGGAGCAGCCAAATCTCCATTACTATTAGTAACTATTCCACCACATACAAATTCAGCTCCCAAAAGTTCCAAACTTGAGTATATCACTAAAATCTAGGCTGTTGGGAACCACCGTTATGTTACGACTGGCACCGTCAAAAAATGATCTATTATCCAAAGACTGCATAGCTACACTAGCTATCTCTGTAAATCCATCTGTAGAATTATTACTTTTCATTTGATTGTAGACAGATGTTATTTGCTTAATTGTAGTGGCGGTTAATGTTCGATTCCCTGGATGTGAGGAAGAATTCAAAGCAATAGAATCAAGCTGAACAAACAGTTTGGCATTCTGAGTCGTAGTAACATTATTTATTATTTGTGGTTGGTCGATGTAAGCAAATACTTCATAGACTGCAATAGAAGGTACTCCGCCGTAACGAGAGAATAACTATTATGAATACAATAATGCTTTAACATATTTGTCTACCAATCGCCTGATTTACTAAAATATCACCAAGATTTAACTTTTTTTGAATCATGCAATAAAGCACGTCAGTGGTAATTCCGCTTTCTGGAATGTTGGCTACTGGCTGAACATTTTTGCAAAAAGATAACACAACGCGTTATTAATACTATAAAAGTTATATAGTAAATTATACTAGAAGAAATGATTAAAAACATGAATAACAAAACGACTTTATTTGTTGTAGTGGGGATTATGGTGCTGTCTCTAGTGGCAATGAAACCATTAACCAACCAAGTATTCGCGCAGACCAATGAAGCTCAGACCAATGCAGCCAACCAACACACAGGAAAGTGTACATCAGAATTAACCATACTAGCACATTCTACTCTCTTGGACAAATCAGGTTCTATAGGTGTTCCAAATGGTCAAACCGCTCCTGTGGACATACAAGGTGCACTAAGTTGTGGCGGTGCACCAATAGAGGGAGCTATGGTACATGTAAATATGCCATCAAACTGTGGTAGCGCTTTCGATGCTCGACCCACAACTAATGCAAATGGTGCTTTTGACACAGGTAATAACAACCTAAGTCCATGCCCTACTCCATATAACATACAGGCACAATATGCTGGTGACAGCTCACATGAGCCAGCAACCGCTTCAACAGGATTTTATATTGATGAGACAAAGTAACGACTACTAACGAATACTACAAAAGTCCTGTCCATACCTTTTTTTATTTTGTTTAACTAATCGATAGTGAAATAATTAATATTCTACTAGTTAAGAATGAGAAGATAAAGAACAAGTTTATGCACTTCTGCGAGAATTGCGATCAATTCTCGCAGATAGAAAAACCAAAGCCACCGGCGAAGGAATCGAAGGTCGAGCTTAAGACTTTACCAGAGAAGCTGAGTGGAGGTGTGTGGCCGTCGCCAGCTCGTGCCGTGAGGCGTCCTGTTAAGTCAGGTAACAAGCGAGACCCATGCCTCTAGTTGCTACTATTATTCTCAAGAGTAATGGATCTATTTAGAGGGACGCCGTCGCTGAGACGGAGGAAGGAGGGACTACGGCAAGTCAATAAATCTAATGACATAATACAAGGAATTTCAAGAATAAATTCAGGAATACCAGTTCATAAAATAGCTTGGAGATAATGCAATGACTCCGATAATATCTTCTTTTATCATATTCTCCCTTATCCTAGCTTTCTCGTTTCCTCTGAATAAACGTCTTGAGAGCAAATAACAACCACATGTCCCGTTTCATTTAAAGAATCAAACATGTGCTGAATAAATGCAAAATCGGCTTT
>JBQCGN010000120.1:0-2876 GCA_051955655.1 Candidatus Nitrosocosmicus sp.
TTAATAGATATAATTGTCATCCGGGAAAAAAAATGAAGTCATACTTACAATTAAAAAAATAATGAAAAAAATTTCTGAGGATGTAATTTTACAAAAACAAATGCCTATTTTAGATATGCCAAAAATAGGTTATGATAATACTATTTGGTCAGATGAAAAGAGAATGCTAACCATAGGTGATAAAAAAATAGAGGTTAGCCCAGATAGTGTAAAAAAAATTCCTACATTTGCGCAATATCTTGTTATGGCAAATGCAATAAAAAAACTTCTTGATGAAGAAATGGAAAGTACTATCAGAGGGATGTATTATGCCACCCTTAGTAATGTAGGAGATGAAAAAAATAAACAAAAGTTTTGGAATAATCAAGACAATTCGGATGATGCAATAAAAGCTGTTGAATTATTAACCGGTATTCCGAGAGAGGAATTTTCTGTAACGTCAAAACCAAAAGGCATGATATCAGGGCCAATAAAGCTCAGAGTAGGCGGAGACATAATAGATTGTAATTTAGGCAGTAGGTCTACCTCTCAGCTCATTCCTACAAATATAGGAGATGTACAAATAGATGATGTAAAAGCAGACTTTGTTATGGTGGTAGAAAAGGATACTGTATTAAATAACATTAGAAAATCAGGGTTTATTCAAAAATATAATGCTATTTTAATGACAGGTTCAGGTGAGCCGGATAGGGCAACTAGAATGATGGTAAAAATGCTAAATGAAAAATGGAAAAAACCTGTAGTAGTTTTTGCGGATGCAGACCCATGGGGTTTAGGTATTGCCCTAAGGTACAAAATTGGAAGCGAATCACTAAGTTATGATAGCGACAGGCTGGTAACTCCGGATGCCCAAGTCCTTGGAATGATGTTTTCAGACATTTACGAGTATAATATACCAGAAGTAGCAAGACTTACAGCTAATGAGGAGGATATTAACCGAGCAAACGATATGAAAAAAAAACCATGGTTAAACAATAAAAAATGGCAGAAAGAACTCAGTCTATTTTTAAATAAAAAGGAAAAATGTGAACTGGACGCCTTTTTCAAACATGGATTCAAATATTTGGCAGAAGTATATCTTCCTGAAAAGCTAAGGCACGAAGGAATAATTTAAATGATAAATGATTGTTTCCTGACAATATTTGTGTAAGTTTTGATATTTGATATAGTCTCTTTATCTTTTATTTTTTTATGATTGCTAAGAATCATTAAATCGTAATGATCTTTTCTTTTTTTTGGATCACAATTAATATTGCGTAGAGATTTGATTTTTATGATATCATATTTCTTATACAACGACTTTATATATTCGGAATTAGAATTGGACAGAATTACTGTGGCCCCAATATTATTTAACCTTTCAAATTCTTTGGCCAACTCGTTATGTTCAAACAGCCCAAAACTCTCTTTAGTATAATCAGTAAATTTGGATGTTTTTGAAATAGGAAAATAAGGAGGATCAAAGTAAACAAAATCATCGCGTTCACATTTTAAAGTAATATTTTTATAGGTATCACGTAATATTTTTGCGTTAGATTTACGCAAAAGATCTGCACAATTAACCAATTTTTCTTTGTTGCAGATTTTTGGATTTAAGTACCTCCCGTGAGGAACGTTAAAGAAACCTGAACCGTTAACACGATATAACCCATTATAACAAGATTTGTTTAAAAAAATAAATCTTGCCGCCGATTCAACATTATCTTTTACACTATACTCATCTCGAATAAAATAGTAATATGATTCTCTATTTTTGTAATAGTTTACCTGGTGTTCGTGCAAAAGATCTATTAATTCATTTGTATTGTCTCTCAATTGCAAATAAGAGTTTATCAGATCAAAATTTGAATCAGATAAGATAGATTGAAATTTGCTTCTTGTTTGAGATAAGTAAAAGAAAAAGGCACCGCTTCCTAAAAAAGGTTCATAATACATTTCCATCTTTTTTGGTGAAAGTTTATCAAGAACAGGTACCAGTCTTTTTTTACCTCCTGCCCATTTTAAAAAGGATGATTGAATGATCTTATGCAATGGATACTCATTATTTAAATTGAATTATGGTTAAACAATGTGGTAGTTTTATATATTATTAACTTATGCAACAAATATATAAAAAGTTTATATTTATACTGTTCAAACTATTATTTCGGTTCTGTTAACATAAGGGAAAATTTTTACTTGGAGTATTAATATGGAAGGCCAAGATTCGCTATATAGGTGTGGACTTTTTGTTTTGAAACCTTTTTTGTTTAAACTACATGACTAATACAATTCCTATAGAAACAAAACAAATATCCGATCAATACCTTTTAATGTCTTATAGATGCTTGAATCACGTTGGAATCATTAACTCGATCCACATAAGAGGATTCCATAGTCTAACGTAAGACATCAGATATTTATTAAAATTTGTAAACAGCAAATCATTATAGTATTTTGATTTAACTTGGTATACGGATAAGTCAATTTATTCCATAGATTACAACTTTTTGTGGAAATTATTATCTTCACATTATCACAAGTGGCTGCCACCTATAACTGCATCAATTGATTTAATTAATTTATCAATCAAACCCATAACTTTCACTTTTTTTTACAACAATCATTTACACATTATTCCATTTATTTTCTTTATAGAAAATGAATTTATCGATGTTATCAAATTTTGCTATTTTATTATATATAATAGTAATATCCATAGGGTAAGATAAGTATATTTTAAATATTAAGCAAAATCGGTTAAATACATATCAATTTTAACGCACATTTTGCTCCGTTGCATAACTCGTTGTTCTTGAATCAAATGTATTTTGAGTAGGCCAATCATCTAAAAAAGTTGTAAAAAGATTCTTTGTTACTTTCAATTTCTTTATTTC
>JBQCGN010000121.1:0-3127 GCA_051955655.1 Candidatus Nitrosocosmicus sp.
AGGAGTTAAGCCATAATTGTCTTTAAATAATATAATATCAAAATTTCCTGTTTTGCCTGGACCAATCGAGATAGGATCTGTGTATCCTGATTCTATAGCTAAAATATTCATATTATTATCATAGAAATGGCTCTTTACCTTTACAAATGAAAGAGTATCATTGCCTGTGTTTTTTATCTCTCCTTTAATATGATAGACTCCAAAGTTATCTTGGCTAGTTTTTAAGAACGTTAATTGTGTGACTGATGCATCTTCAGGAGAAGGAAAATCTGTAATATTTGACGGAACTTGTTTTAGTGCATTATTTGATTTAACCTGTTGTAACAGGCCATCGCTGCTACCTCCATCACCAATATTACTATCGGAACTACTACTATCGCTACCATCATTAATGAATACTTTTGCGGATACCGGATTATCCGATGAAGGTGATGTAAACATGATAAAGGATGATAATCCCACTAAGATACTGCTTAAGGTTATTATTGATATAACTGTTGTTTTTGTATGCATTTTATTGACAAGATACTTATTTGCGTAGCTATTTATGTCTTAGCTCGTGTTCATATAGATATCCAATTTATGATATCCTATTCTGTAGCTGTTTTTTCGTGCTAGAAAATAGTGCTCAAGCTGTTTTTTCGTCTTTTGTAATGATGCATTAATCCATTGGTTATTGTTGTGTGTCTCCAAAACAATATAAAATTGTAGAAGAAATCTAATGAGTATATTTTCTTTCAAATCTTCTTCTAATATCTATTGCGATAAGACCAAATGTTACCGCCCCCCACCAACAATCTTTATAATATAATCTTCAAGTCCTATTTTTATATCACTTGGTATAGAGAGCAATGGAAGAAAATCTCACAGGCTTCTTTCAGCCGCTTTTGACCGGTGAGTACAATTTCCAATTTGATAAAATCCAATGAAACTGGAAGATATTGTAGGTTGAGAATAAGAGGTTTTCATATACTGCAGTATTGCTTTTAACAATTGTTAAAAACTTACTCAAAACAATTTTTGAGTTATTGAATATATGTTAAAGCAGAATATAAGGAAAAGGTATCATTTGTAATAAATATAATAGGATATCAATGTTTTACATAATTGCTATAGTATAAACTCAAGGTTTTGTAAAAATATAAGAAATAATTAAAAGAATAAAAATATTTTATTTTGATTATTTTTTGTTTAACTGATTATTAAGTTATTTCCATCCTCCCATCATGCCTTGGCCCATCATATGCTCACCCATCATGCCTTGGCCCATAAATGAGCTTAATTCATTCAAGATCCCGGGATTGCTTAATATCGTTTCTAATGCTTGCATGCCTTCACCAGGGGTGTTAACCATTCCAAAGATAGGCGTATTGCCAAAATGGTTGTTTAATTTAGAAGGATCCATTGAAATAGTCAATACACGTCCATTCAATATATTCCAGGTAGTTGGAATATTATTTACAGGACCGCCTGGCATAGTAATAGAAGCAGTTCCTTGTATTATAGTAGTATTTCCTTGCTGGTTTACGCTGGTTGCAGTTCCATTATAAATTACATGAAAATGTGGAGAAGTCCCGTCTGCCTTTACCATGCGGAATATACTAAAGAATCCTGAATCCGAAGGGTTTGTTTGATTGACAAAGCCTATCCAATGACCTGAAAGTATCCATTCTTTGTTTATACTTGAAATTGGTCCCATTCCAAAGTTAGGCAGTGATGATTTTATCATTGCAAAGTTAGCTATGCCCATTTTAGGAAACGCAAATGCATTTGTTTGACCTAATGAAATCAATAATGTAGCAATTAACAATGCAGCAAATACAGAAAAAAATGTCCTATTTTTCATCATCATTGTAAAAATTTTCTGTAAGATATAAGTATAATGTCTTATTTGCAATTAAGCATTATAAAACAATGAGATTTTGCATTATGCAATTATTCAAGTTCAGGTTTTTATATAATTAAATTGAAAAAATAAAGATGCTTAAACCAGATAATAACTCTAGAGGGGTATCTAATGGAAGTGAAAGCATAACCTTTAGATTTCAAAGGGAAGTATAGAATATTGGTTATAAAGTAGGTTATTTAATCATACAATTTGTTTGCCTTTACTCTTTTCCTTATGTAGTAATTCTAATAATTTTGCTTTGTATCTTTCTGGTTCTATTAGTCTGATGTGATCTTCAATGCTGTTTAAATTAATATTCTCTACTTTGGGATCTTCTTTACAGTAATAAAATAATGGCATAGTTTTTTGTTGTCCTATCAACGGTCTACATATGCTTTCTTCAAGAACATGCTCTTCTACTTGTCCATTGTCAGAAGCAAAGAACTTTTCGATTTGTCCTTTTTCTTATCAAAAAATAGACAATTATTTGAATTTGAATCTGTTTTTTTTATAGTATTGTTATTATTTTTATCATTGATTTCTTTATCCTCCTCTTTCTGATTTTTGACTTCTAACACTTCTAATACTTCTAGAGAAATTGCCTCCATTATTTTCAAAAGACGAGTGTAATGGATTGTTGTTGCTTTTGCTATAATTATTGATGTATTCGTCATTTTCGTTTGGCTTTTGTCTGATTTTACTTGCTTTATCGTTGTATAAATTCTCCTTATGGCAACTATTTCTTTGTTCATTTTTCAGAAAAGTGTTAAAAGTATTAGAAATGCTAGTTCATAGAATAGCAGATAAAATTGCTATCTCTTTAATTGGAGATTAGTTATCCTTTCGGTTTTTGTATTGGGTTCTTATTATAAATCAAAGTTCTCTTTTATCCATCATGTTCTCTTTTAGCACTAAACTTATTTTCGCATGTTTGTGTAATTCCTTAGAAACATTCTCAGCTCCGACATTTACAAATTCTACCTCTCCTTCACATACTCCAACTTTTTCTAGGAATTTTTATACAAATAAAAGCGAAAAACAATTGATCCCTTCTACAACTATCTTTTTAACCTTTACATTTGTAAGATTATTTCCTATAGTTAACGGATCCTAGCAAGACCTTTTTCTTAAAATTACGTGTTTCTCTCTTTGGATATGTTTAGTGCTCGGATTTCCCTATTCTTTGATTTTATGGCAACCGAAAGACAGATTAGTTCTAAGCCCGCCTTAATTACTGCT
>JBQCGN010000122.1:0-3487 GCA_051955655.1 Candidatus Nitrosocosmicus sp.
GATCTGCATGTTATATGGCTCGATATATATCAAAAAATATTGTTGCATCTAGACTAGCAAGTAAATGTGAGGTTCAGATAGCTTACGCAATTGGCGTTGCAAGACCTGTCTCTATAATGGTTGATACCTTTAAATCAGGTCAGGTTCTTGTAGTGATGATTGATTAAAAAGTTAAAGAGTTCTTGGATACAACTCCTGCTGGAATAATAAAGTCTTTGGATCTAAAAAGACCCATTTTTAAAAAGACTTCTGCCTATGGTCATTTTGGCAGATCGGATGTAGACTTTACATGGGAACAAACGGATAAATCTGATCTTTTGAAATCAATTTTGATTTCATAAATTCCTTTTTACTTGTGTTTATCTATAAGAAATTTTTTTAACAATGTCTGTTATATGATATACACTTGATAGATCTTTCAAAAACATCTCCTGATTATAATCTATATCAGAATCATAATAATGAGATTAGTGAAAATGATGACTTGTCTATTGCAGAAAGAGAACAGGATCTTACAGAGGAAATTATGGAAAAAAAACAGAAAGGTCTATTGAGATCTGGTTATACTACTGGAACTTCTGCATCTGCAGCTACGAAATCTGCCTTATCGTCACTTTTAACAAATAAAACCCATGAATCTGTTTCTATTGCTCTTCCAAAAGGTAAAGTTGTCGATATTAATATTGCTTGGACCCGTTTTGAAGGTAATTCTGTCACCTGTGCTGTAATTAAAGACGGTGGTGATGATCCTGATGCTACCCATGGGGCTGAAATTTGTTCTTGTGTGCAATTAACTGATGATATAGGAAAGATTACGATAGATGGAGGTATAGGTGTAGGCAGAGTTACAAAACCTGGGCTTGGTTTGTTGTTAGGATCAGCTGCGATAAATCCTGTTCCAATGAAAATGATTAATCAATCTATTCAAGATGTACTTGAATTTAATAAAGAAATAATAAAAGCTAATGGTTTGAATGTAATTATATCTGTTCCCATGGGCGAGGAAATAGCAAAAAAAACTGATAATCCTCGATTGGGCATAATTGGAGGAATTTCAATACTTGGAACTACTGGAATAGTTCTTCCTTATTCTACAGCTTCATTTGCAGCATCTATTAGGCAAAGTTTGGATGTGGGGTTGGCTTTGGGTTCAGACACATTTATCCTTACCACTGGGGGAAGAAGTGAAGATTTCTGTAAAAATTTATTTGGCATTACATATCCGGAACATTCTTATGTTCAAATGGGCGACTTTGCTGGCTACAGTGTCAAACAATGTTTTGAGAAAAAAGTGAGAAAGGTAATAATGGCAGGATTTATTGGTAAATTGACAAAAATAGCTATGGGTGTAAAACAAACACATGTAAGGGGCTCTCATGTAAATTTGGATTTTATGGCAAAACTTGCCTTTGAATGTGATGCCTCTAATGATATTATTGCATTAATTAAAGGAGCAAATACTGCAAGACATGTTTCTGAAATAATCGATTCAAATAACATAAATGGATATTATAATCTTATTTGCAAACATGCGCATAAACAAATGTCCGATTATTCTAAAGATAGAGTACTTATTGAAATTATTATGTTTGATTTTGAAGGAAACGTTATTGGAAAATACACACATTAATTTCAAATTGAATTTTCCTCATGGATAGACATAATTACAAGTTAAATAATTAATATTGAGAGTCTTATAATATCTATCTTAGGATAATGTTAATAATTCTGGATTTTAACAAGGGTAGTTTTCTATATGATTGTGAACAGTAAAAAAAAAGAAATTGCAATAGTGGCTATTACCAAAAATGGAATTGAAATATCTAAAAAGCTTAAAAGTAGGTTGGATGCTGATTCTAAAGATTCAGATGTATTTGTTCCATCAAAATTTTTCAACAATGATTTAGTTGTAACATACTTTCAGGAATCTGTGGCTCAAAAAATTGGATACATTTTTGCAAATTATAATTGTTTAATTCTTCTTTTTTCTTTGGGTGCAGCTATTAGGCTTATTTCTCCGTACTTAAAGGACAAAAAGAGCGATCCAGCTGTGGTGGTAATAGATGACTCTGCTAAATTTGTAATAAGCACATTATCTGGTCACTTGGGTGGAGCAAATGAACTTGCTATATATTTATCTGAAATTTTACAATCTACTCCTGTCATTACTACTGCAGCAGACGTAAATAAAACTATTCCAGTTGATCTTGTGGGCAAGAAATTTGGTTGGGTTATAGATGATTATACAAATGTTACTAAGGTAAGTGCAATGATGGTAAATGAAGAAAAAATAGGTGTTTTTCAAGATGCTGGAGAAAAGGGCTGGTGGCCAATAAATGAACTTCCCAAAAATGTGAGTTTTGTAAATGATATAAATGAACTTTCAGATAATATTTTTAAATCTTGCCTTATTATTACAGATAAATTAATTTTAGATGATTCGTTGTTGAAAAAGTCTGTTATATATCGGCCTAAATCATTGGTTGTGGGAATAGGTCTCCATTGGGGAACAACAAAAGAAACTATTACAAATGGAGTAAATGCTGTCCTTAATGAAAACTGTCTAAGTTATAAAAGTATTAAATTTATCGCCTCATTAGATAAAGGTAAACCAGTTAAGGGTTTGGATTTGTATTGTAGAGACAACGGTTTTGAGATTTTGCTATTTTCTAAAGAGGACTTGGGCAAAATATCAGTTCCAAATCCATCTGAGATTGTAGGAAAATATGAAGGTACATATAGTGTATCTGAAGCTTCATCGCTATTAGCTTCAAAAGGTGTTTTAATAGTACCTAAAAGAAAGTTTCCTCCAGATTTGACAGTTGCGATAAGCAGGGTGGAATATGAATGAAAAAAGCCTTATTAATAATTGATAGAGGAAGCAAGATGAAAGAGGTTCAAGAAGAATTATTTGAAACTTGCTCGAAGATAAAGGCTAAAACCGACTATGACTATATTGATTATTGTTTTCTCGAAGTTTTACCTCCATTTATAAAGGATGGCGTAAATAAATGCTTGAATCAGAATGTGGATACCATTACGGTTGTTCCTTATTTTCTTTATCCTGGAATGAAACTTAAAGATGCTGTAACCCAGACATCTCGCTTTACAAAAAACACTAGTTCTAAAATAGTAATCTCAAAACCATTATCTTACCAACCTGTAATTTCGGAAATTGTTCTCGCTCGTATACGTACATTGCTATCTAAAACTAACATTATGGATAGAAATTATGCTCTCTTGTTAATTGGACATGGTAGCAGCGATAGACGTGCTCGCGATGCGTTCTTATATACCGTCAACAGTTTGAGGAATCATTTTAAACATGTCCATTTTTGTTTTCTGGAACTTGAGCCTCCTAATATTGAAGAAGGAATAAAAAATTGTCGTGCGTCAAATCCGTCCTCAATATTTGTTATTCCCTACTTTTTGCATAAGGGTATTCATATACAAAAAGATATTTTGATTGATATCAATAAAGCCTTAG
>JBQCGN010000123.1:0-6955 GCA_051955655.1 Candidatus Nitrosocosmicus sp.
CTAATACTCTCTTCAATGATAATGGGTTTTTAGGATTAAAACCATGGGGCTTTATTGAACTTCCACAATTTCAAGCAAATACGTTGGCAAAAACAAATGTTCCCCAAGTTAATTTAACTCTTTCATAGTTTACAAATGAAAATGATACAATCTATGATATTTATAAATTCAATTCTGCTGAAAGAATTTTTCATTTTGATATAAAATTTAAATCTTCCATTTCATTCCTTGAGCGTATATGCCAAGACTTTTTAATCTGTGATTGATGGATATGTTGGCCATCATTGTATGATGAGTCCTTGTGTTTTTGATATTCATCCTTAGATTTTGTTGATATAAGCACTATAAAGTAAAAGCACTCCAATCACTTTTGTTAGCGACGAGCCACTAAGAGGACCCATTACGCATCATTTACCCTGCCTAAGCTCACCAACTGGAGTGCTTACACAATACACTAAAAGACAAAACAATCAAAACTATTATGCCATCTTTCCTTTTGTCAATTCAAAAGAGTAAGAATTCTCTCATCTGGTCTTCGATATATATTATGGGCGAATGGGATTTAATGCAATTATCTATCAATATCTTTTTATCTATGATTAAAGTATAAAGTTATGCAGCGAGACTCATTAAGTAACAAGCTCGAAGGAAAGATACAATAACATCCCTCTTTCCTTTGAGTAATTAATCAAAGAAATTTATCTTTATGATCTATTCTTATGCGATGTTCTGACCCCATTTACAAGACTTTGAAGGAGATTGTTATCTTATGTTCTCCTCCTCCTTTTATATACAAGAAAAAAAATCCTTTTATTCACTTTTAGTTATATGTTAATACCATTCGATGATGATGGGCAATTTCTTCCAAGGGGGAGTTTCGCTGCGTTAATTCTCCCTTGGTTATCTATTTTATTGCAAATCACATATTTGTAGGTTTAAGACAATAAAATACATCAAAAAGAAAAAGGATTATCATCTCATAATATAATGGACAAATCGTTCTTATCTCTTTTTTTATCCTTTTTTTCGTTATACTCTCTATATTTGATGATAACCGTTGAAGAAAAACATAGACGTATGTTCAGGACACCGTATAGAAAAGCCCGGTTGTGCCAAAAGAAGCATATGGTATGTAGGCACTAAACGTGTTTTCATATGCATTTTGCATGCATAAAAGAGGAATCTTAAGAGAGACTGAGCGCAAAGGCTGGATTCAAACTATAAGAACAGCATTTAAAGAAGGAACAATAGACAATTACTGGAAGGATCCATAGCTGGAAGAATGGTTTGATCCTGAGTTCCAAGGCTTTATCAATAATGAGATATTATTAAAAAACAAACAGATAAAAGGAAAATTGGCAATAGCAAAATAGAAGTCAGACAAAAGATAGCACTTTTATCATAAAAGATCTTAAATAGAATACACATAAGGTTTATCAGCTGCTTTTGCCACTACCATATCAATAATTTTACGTCTGTGCCTATACTGCTGTCATTAGTGTCAAAAACAACTATGATTCCAAAGTATTCTTAAATGCAAAGATTCTGAACCCCAAAATATAGTCAAATTTATAGTGGGCCGAAAGGGATTTGAACCCTCGGCCTTTCGATTATCAGTCGAACGCTCCACCAAGCTGAGCTATCGGCCCCTTTTTTAATAATTTTTTAAATTTTTGTTTTTCTAATATAAATGTAGTTTATCTATCTTTAGATTATTATCTTAGTTTTAAATAGCTTTTTTATATTCTTAAATTAATAGTTTTGTTCGCTATTGCAGTTCATTACTATGTTTTTCCTTCTCCTTTTTTAAATTGCAGATTGATAACTGTTTTAAATGTAATGTATATTTCTAGGCTAGTTTTCCGGGTTTTTGTCTTACTGTTTGAATGCAGTTTTAGTGATTTTATAGTAATTATATAGTATTTGCTTTATTGAAAATTAATAAGAGTAAAGAGATATACTACTATTAAATATAAGATATAACTTGAATAAAGGTATTTCCTGCATAGCATTATTTACTAAACATAATAATAATGATTCTAAAAAAGTTTCTTTAATTCTGCAAGAAAAATGTATTGAGAGAGGAATCAAAGTTATTGACTATTTGTTAAATAAAGATATCTTTTATGAAAGCAATAATAAAAAAGAAATTGATTTAGCTATTGCTATAGGGGGTGATGGTACTACTCTTAGAACCTTTAGAATATTATCCCCTGATGTACCTGTCTTGAGCATCAATGCGGGAGGAACGCGAGGCATCCTTTCCGAGGCATCCAAAGATTCTGCAAATTCTATTATCTCTGAACTATTAAATGGTAATTATTTTTTAGATAAGCGAATTCGTTTGTTTGTAAAGATAAATCAGCGTGAATCTTATTTTGCATTAAATGATTTTGTATTTATTCGTTCAGATTTGACTAAGACTCCTACTTTTCATTTATCGGTATATAATGATAGTCTTTTTCAAAAAATGGATGGATTGATCATATCGACACCCACTGGATCAACAGGACACTCATTATCCAATGGAGGCCCAATAATCTTTGAAAATTTAGAATGTTTTTTGGTATCTCCTATCGCTTCTGTTAACAGGATGCCCTCTTTTATTATTCCTAGTTTGGGAGAAATTAGTATTTATGCTAACCATGATATTTTTTTAGTAATTGATGGTCAACAAACTCATGAAATTCCCAAAAATGAGAAACTAATAATCACTAGATATGAATACGACGCAGTTTTTTTAAGGTTCACTAAAAATAACTTAAGACAGTTGACAAAACTTGGATATTAAAGAGTATGTAACTGATTCCAATATCTTTTATATGGGAATTCCTTTTCAGTCGGATCAATCATCAAAATATTACATAACCTCAGAGATTTTAGACGAAATTGCTCACATTAAAAGCAAAATCAATGGATTAAACTTGTTGATATCTTTAGGGAAGGTAGTGGTCAAAGAAACCTTGTTAAATAATAATCATTATGTAAGGAAAAAAGTCCATTCGATTGGACAATTTGGATTATCTAAACCTGATTGTTCTCTACTTGCATTAGGTTTACAGATGAAACTTCCTATCATTTCTACAGATTATACTCTTATTAATGTAGCAAAAAATCTATCACTTGAAACAATAATTCCCGGAAAGAACGTTTTTAATGTTATAAAAACCAAAAAATTTTGCAGTATATGTAAAAGATTCTTTAATATTAAATATCTTTATTGTAATTCTTGTGGAAATAAACTAATATTCAAAAAGTTCCAACAATAATGTTGATTTAGATAACAATGTGAAAAAAGGGAAATGCTTTATCTTCTTATTTTTAATTTAAATTTTTGTATATTTCAATTATCTTTTTTATATCGTTAAGTTATTATTTACTGATCCTCCATCAAAATTATGATTAAAACAAATAAAACATACTTATTTTACCCTGCAAAATGCGAACATAATGACCTTATTTTATCAATTCACAATGTACTGTAAATCTCTTTGCATTAGATATAAAGCCTATAAAAATGGTGAAACGTTAAGCTATTATAGTCAGGGATATAAACTTTGTAAGGAATGCGAATTGTTTTTGGATTGGAATGGAATCAGATGTCCCTGTTGTAATATGGTATTAAGAACTAGACCTCATAATTCTTTATCTAAACACAAATTGCGAATAAATAATAACTTTAATTTTCTCTGATAACATTTTAAGAGTAAAAATAATATTCTTGTTCTGAAGTCACTTTATCTATTTTGATGTTAAAAGATTTTAATGCCAAACTATTAATTTCTTTTTCAATCTTTTTTGGTACTTTGTAGATCTTATTTTCTAGATTTTCATGATTTTCAGCCAAGTATATTATTGACAACAATTGATTTGCAAATGAAAGTGCCATTACCTCTGGAGGATTGCCGTAACCTCCTACTATATTAACGACTCTGCCTTCAGAAAGTAAATAGATTTTCTTTCCCTTTATGTTATAGCATTCTAAATATTTTTTTATGCTTTGTGGCTTACCAAAATTGTTTAAATAATTGATATCAATTTCTACGTCAAAATGACCTGCATTGCATAAAATGACTCCACTTTTCATTTTCTCTATGTGTTCTTTTCTAATTACTTTTATCTGTCCGGTAGCCGTTATATACATGTCAGCATAGACTGTTGTCTCATCAATTGGTTTTACATCAAAACCATCCATGTATGCTTCTAACGCTCTAATGACATCCACCTCTGTTACTGTGACTTTTGCACCTGAGCCTTTCAAAAAAGATGATATGCCTTTTCCAACCCATCCATAACCACAAACAATAATGCGTTTTCCTGCTAGTAATATTCCTGTAATCCTTAGAATTCCTTCTACAGTACTTTGACCAGTACCATATCTATTATCAAAGAAATGTTTTGTTTTGGAATGATTTACATTTATTATTGGATATAAGATCAATTTTTTCTTATACCATGCGTTTAATCTATTGATTCCTGATGTTGTTTGTTCTGTCCCACCACAAATAATATATTTTTTTTTAAGTGCTCTATTATGAAGTTCTCCTCCATCGTCGATTATGATATTAGGTTTCTTATCTAGCACTGATTCCATGTTGCTATATAAAGTTTCCATTGTATCGCCTCTATCTCCATACACATCAATTTCCTTCTCTTTCAATATCGATGCTATGTTTTTTTGTACCGATAACGGATTTGCAGAACATAGTATAATATTGGCGCCTAGATGCTTTAAACCAAGAACAAGTACTGCAGTTTCTTTAGTGATATGAAGACAAATGCCTAGATTATAATTCTTTAAAATTTTTTTATTCTTGTATTTTTTAATAATGTTGGCTATTAGAGGCATATTGCTCTTAGCCCAAAGAAATTCCTGTTTTCCCTTTTCAATTACATTTGTATTGTGCTTCAAAAAAATCTCAAAGTTTTTTTCCCTGTAATCACTAAGAATATTTGAATATATCGAATCCTTATATGCAATATATTTTACATATTCTCCATATGTCATTTCATAACCACACTTTTCACATTTAACCATTGCAAAATCATCCGATAAATCTGCTTTTTCTTTACAATCTGGACATTTTATTTTCATACTACTGTCAAATGTTAAATTGCTTTCAATTGCTTTACTATAGGTTGTCGGATTTTTCTGAATACTCTAAAACCGCATATGCATTTGATTTCTGGTAGATAAGATAGTTCTTCTGCTGTTACCAATGTTCCACAAGACATACATTCATAAGTAACCGCGCCTAAAACTTCGTTGCTCATGTTTATTATATGTTTTTCTATTATATAATTTTTATCCGGTTTCTTTCTAGTCAGTCTAACATAAATACTCATATCTTATTTTGTTTTGAGATTAGGTCCTCAAATTAAATTGACTGTTTTGGATTTTATTGTAGTTTTGTTACTTCCATGATTTCTATTGCTATCTTGCTAATACTTTATTTCTTTATAACGGAGGATCTTGCATGGTTATTAGTTTGCATTATTATTTTTGCTTTCTTTGTTTATTCTTTTAATTTTTATCCGGTAGATGCATTACAGGCACAATAACCAAATTCATCTATTTTTTTTTCACATAAAGGACAATAATCATTATAGTTTACCTCCCACATATGTTTTCCAAATAATTTAAAATGAGTGTCAATTTCAATTGGAACTATTGAAAAAGATCTCTCAGGCTCGGATTTGTCTTTTTTATCTTCTTCTTTTGTTTTGCTGGTTGTCAATTATAAATTATATTTGCTTTCTGTAAATAAAAAATATTCTCTTTATTTTGTATTGTTATTAAAACAACTTTAATAATAAAATTGCAATCATCATAAGTATTCGATAGATATGTCTAATTTTGTAGCAATTGATAAAAACCATATTAAAAAAATAATTAAACCGAGAAATATTGATTCTAGAAAAGGTGATAATGGTGTTGTATTGACAGTTGGTGGAAGTAGAATTTACCATGGTGCTCCACTTTTGGCTTCTATTGCTGCGTTAATCAGTGGTACCGATCTGGTTTATACCGCTATCCCTAAAATCAATTTAGTTTCATCGAGAATGTTTTCACCGAATTTAATATTCCTGCCTTTGCCTGATGATAACTTAACTATGGGTTCTGCTAGAAAATTGTTATCATTAATGCCAAAGAGAGTTCATAGTGCAGCCATTGGTATGGGTCTTGGTATTGCTAAAACAAAATCTCTTTGTTATTTAATAAATGCATTATTAGCGCAAAAAACAAATTTAATATTGGATGCCTCATCGCTAATACCAGATATTCTCAAAGATATAACTAATACCAATTCTGTTGTTACACCTCATGCAGGAGAATTTAAAAGATTATTTAATACAGATCCGGGCAGGTCCAAAGAAGAACAAATGCATATTGTCGTCGAAAAGGCAAAGGAATATGGAATTGTAGTTGTTTTGAAAGGATATTGGAATGTAGTGTCAGACGGAAAGCAGGTTACTGTTATTGAGAGAACTACC
The DNA here is from genome assembly GCA_051955655.1 of Candidatus Nitrosocosmicus sp. Lineage (GTDB taxonomy): Archaea > Thermoproteota > Nitrososphaeria > Nitrososphaerales > Nitrososphaeraceae > Nitrosocosmicus. Next base: position 6,496 of record JBQCGN010000123.1, read on the forward strand.
CCGTCTATGACAGTTGGAGGAACTGGTGATGTTTTAGCAGGTTTAATAGCAGGATTTTTAACTAAAAACACCTCATTTGATTCTTCAATATTGGGACTATTTTTTAATGGTCTTGCTGGATTAAATTTATTTAATAAATTGGGTTTGCATTTGATGGCTTCAAATTTCTTAGAAGAACTACCTTTGGTTATGAAAGAGTTTGATAAAATACTTTAATTATTTTTGATGTGAATATATATTATGTTCAAATAACGATTCTAGTGTTGTAGCATTTATCATGTATGTAGATGAACCACTGCCGCCGCAACAGCAACAACAAAAACATCCTGCCTACCGTGCATTTCTTGGCTCTTTAAAATCAAAAAGGACAAAACAGCTATACACGCACTACCTTGAAAAACTTTATCTCAATAGACCGGAAAACAAGACTCTATCTTTATCCCAAATCCTAGCTAAATCT
>JBQCGN010000124.1:0-3737 GCA_051955655.1 Candidatus Nitrosocosmicus sp.
GATGAAATAAAGTCCGCTTATAGAAAATTAGCTTTAAAATATCATCCTGATAGAAACAAGTCATCAGAAGCTGAAGAGAAATTTAAAGAAATTTCAGAGGCATATGCTGTTTTATCTGATCAAGAGAAACGTAAACGATATGATACTTACGGTCATGTTGGAACAGAAGAGGTATTCCGCGGATCTGAAGATAACTTTGCTGAGATTTTCAAAGATATGGGATTTGGTGGAGTAGGAGATATATTTGAACAGATATTTGGACGAATGGGCGGAGCCGGAGGTGGCCGTGGTGATCCCTTTGGATTTGGTTCTAGAAGTGGTGATAGAAGAATAAGAGGAAGAGATCTTTTATACGATGTTGATATGACATTAGAAGATGTTCTAAAAGGTACTAAACAAGAAATTCAGATCCCTTCTATAGAAAATTGTACTACTTGTTCAGGAACCGGAGCATCACCTGGAACCTCTCCAAAAAAATGTCCTACATGTAATGGGCAAGGACAAACAAGAAGAGTTTATAATCAAAATCAATTTTCAACTTTTATTTCATTAGAAACTTGTAATACTTGTCATGGGGAAGGAAGAATTATAGAAAAACCTTGTAATGTGTGTAAAGGAAATGGCAAAATCAATAGCACAAACACTGTTAAAGTCGATGTCCCCCCTGGGGTAGAGGATGGTACAACATTAAGACTTTCAGGTAAGGGCGAGCATATACAAGGCGGAGTGAATGGTGATCTTTTGGTACGTATTCATGTATTGCCGCATAATCTTTTTAAAGTGCTTGATGAAGGTGATTTAGTTTGCAATGTTGATGTTTCTTTTATTGACATAATATTGGGAACTGAAATTCGTGTTCCGACTTTAGATGGAAGTGAAAAATTAAAAATACCATCTTGTACAAAAGCTAATTCTGTTTTTAAAATTAAAGGTAAAGGTTTACCACGATATGGAAGATTTGGTAGAGGAAACCAGTACGTTAAAGTTGAAGTTCAATTACCTGATAAAATCAATGATAAACAAAAAAATCTCTTAAAAGATCTTGCAAAAGAATTCAAAAAAAATGAGTATTAATAGCTTTTGATAGCGGCGTTGAGTATCAATATATTATGTTTGCTATAGATGCTTATAATGTAGAGAAACGCTATAAAGGTTCAAACAAAAAAGCATTAGATAATATTTCATTAAAAATAGAGGGTGGAAAAATATCTACAATTTTAGGAAGAAATGGTGCTGGTAAAACTACATTTGTACGTATTTGCTCTACTCAACTATTGCCTTCTTCAGGAAAGATATCAATATTTAATCATGATATTGTCTCTTCACCTGAAAAAATACGTAAATTGATTTCTATTGTTCCTCAGGAGGGAAGACCTTTGCGTGCTTTAACTCCGTGGGATCATATATATAATTGGTTAAAGATAAGGGGAGAATGTAATACTTCTGCATCAGAAAAAACGTCTGAAATTCTGCACAGATTAGATCTCTATCATGCAAAAGATGTGCCCGCCTTAAATCTTTCTGGAGGTATGAAACAAAAAATATTAGTAGGTATGGCTATGGCTACAGATTCTCCTTTATTATTTTTAGATGAGCCTACTATTGGTCTTGATCCAGTTTCTAGGCGTCAGGTTTGGTCTATTATTAGAGATTGGAAAAATAAAGATAAGACAATAGTTTTGACTACTCATTATATGGATGAGGCTGAATTATTGTCGGATTCAATTTTTATTTTAGATAAAGGCAAACTTATTTCAGAAGGGACCATGGCTAGCTTACGAAATACCTTAAATTATCAGATAAGAGTAGATATAAATGAATCAAGTAAATATAATAATAATATTAATAGGGAGATTTTCAATTCATTTGGAAAAGTAATTGATATTAGTTCCAATTCTATACGATTATTTACATTTGAGACAAATTTAAAAGAAATTTCCAGCATGGCGGTAAAAAATAATTTATCATTTGCTGTATCTCCAATAACGTTGGACGACATATTTGTAAATTTATTGGGCGGGTACAATGATTAATTCTTTGATTATTATTAAAATCAATAAAATTATGGCCCTGTAAAATTAAGATATTATTTTCTTATTGTAGTGGACTGGCAAAAGAATTACCCATTGCGCTAGGTGCTTTAGTTTGTAACTTTTCTTCTACTACATGGAAAATAGTCATCAAATCTTTTAGTTCTACCTTTGATATACTGTATCGTCCTTTCGATAATGCTTTTCTCAAACGAGGAATGCAAATGATAATTTAATTTCAAAAACTGACAGGCTTAAAGCAAAAATACCATATGGCACCATCTGTTGTAACTGAATATTGACCTTTATCTTTTAAAAGATCTGTTGGAAAACCTCATCTACAAATATTCCTTTCTTTGGAGATAGTTATTGAAAGAATTTCTTTATCTTTTGTTGGTTCAATATCTACCCAGAGCCATATGTATTCAGAAGAATCTATTTTTAGTTGAGTTCCATCAATAATATATTCTGCAATTTATTTTTCTGCAAAACAGTCTTTTAGTTTTGTACTTTTGAATTTAGCCTTTATCGCGACATGGCTTCTTTTAACAAACCTTGGTAATGCTTTTGCAGTGTTTTTTAAACACCATCAAAATACAGATTCAGAGCATATAAACTGTCCCTGATCTTTTCTGCTTTTCTTTTGAAATATCATAAGTTATTGATATGTAAGAAAGATATAGATTTTTGCTTAACTTTGGAGCCTATAAAATTATCACTAAATTGTTTTATGTACTCTAGTATCTATTTTCTTATATCCGATTATTTCAAACATCTCAATTCAGATAACAATATATTAAAATCTCTTATAGCTGATTTGTGGTATTTTTAATTGTGTTATGTAGTTATTTTTTGTATTGAAATGCAATATTATAAGATGATTGTTATATGGTATCAAAATAGATCATCTTTGTTAAAATAGAATTTAATTCATATGAGTATTTATTAATATATGGGATTTTATAAAAGTCTTTTAAGCGGGAGTTGCCAAGCCTGGTCAAAGGCGTGAGATAATAAATACATGATGCTCAGAAACCGGGATGATTGAGACACCTCATCTCTTAGGGGTCCGTGGGTTCAAATCCCATCTCCCGCATTCGTTGTTTTTATATTAGCATAAAACTGTTTTTATTATATTATCTTGCATCGAATCGTCATCATATATATAATGCTTCTATTACAACTATTAATTAGCGGGGTGGGGAAGCCAGACCTTTATAGGGGCTAGGTTATCCCGGCGGGCTCATAACCCGCAGAGCGGTTTCTGTGTTATATAATAGCCAGCCGTAAGTTCAAATCAACCCCCCGCTATTTTTAGAAATCCATTTTATATCTTTTAATAAATCTGATATGTTTTTTTTATGATATTTTTTCTCTTTGCCATATCTAAAAAATGGTTTTGTTAAATGTCTATGTGCAATAGGATCAGGAATATATAATCCGTAGTTCAAACCTCTATTTTTTTTAATTTTGGATTTAACAATATTTTTATTTTTAGTTTTACACGATGGACATTGAAATCCTTTATTTTTTCCTTCTGACTTGGTAGTTTTTCCGCATTTATTGCATATTGGATTCTTAAAATCGAAAACTTCCTTTAGCTCTTTGACTAGTAAATATTCAAGATTCAAAGTTTTTATGCTGTTTGATTTAAAATGTACTCCATATCCTATCTCAACTTTGTCCCCTATTTCTAAAAATGTAGCT
>JBQCGN010000125.1:0-6301 GCA_051955655.1 Candidatus Nitrosocosmicus sp.
TTTGAAGTCTACATAATGAAATAAAATCATAGTAACGGCAGGCTGTAAAATAAAGAAAAGATTCTATTGATTTCTCTGTTTTATAAATACAGCATCCAGAATATAAATCACCGTTAATGCTTTATGCGTAGTTAGTACAACCAATTGGTATTCAAATGTGTAAGGATTGGTTGTTTTTTTGTTAGTGCTTTTGATCACAATGATATTTTATAGGAAAATAATCTCGCAGCCTGTTTTCAGCTTAACTTAGGGACTGGTACTGGGCTGACAAATACGTTTGAATAAAATCATCAGCGAACTTCATGGATTTGGATTTACAAAAAATAATTAGTAATACAATAATTGATAATCATATCCAAAAGCAACATTTTTAATTGTCATAATTACTCAGATACTATAACATTTTCTACGGAAGAATATGCAAATTTTTTTGTCATGAATTAATTTGATGTTTTTCTCATATTCAGTGTGTTTATCTGTTAAAAGTAAAGCATCACAGCGTTAGCCTTCACTCAAACAAATTAATTGAACAACAAAACCTATTTGAATATCTTTATATTTATTGGTCATTTATCCAAAATGTGAATAACAAATTCAAGATAAGTATTATTATTGGAGTCCTTGCAGTAATAAGTGCGTCAATTTGGAGTGTATCCATATCAACAGCAAACGCACAGTCAAATTATACAATTAAAGTTACAAAAACCACTCAAGGCGATTTTAATGTTACCAATGGGGCAACATACCTAGGTTCATTCTTTGACACAACATATACTATGGTAGGCACAGCAACCGATTTTATCAAGGCTAAAAATGCGCTGATATCCTCGATAATTGACGATTTTAGCAAATCCTCTACCATAGGATATATTAAAATAAATAATACTGTTACTCATACAAGCACAAATGTTACCGGTATTGCTAATCCATTTGCTAGCAAAGATCAAATTGATGAAAAAGTAAAATCAGTGCTCTCATATGCATTAGACAAGATTGAGCATCCAGTTGGAATCACACCGAACATAGGCGATTCAAGACAGATTAAGTGTGAATTTGGCAACATCTTACATGACTTTTGGTGCGACATTCCAACATTTGCACATAAGTAAGAATTATAAATTTTAGATGAATTTTTTCTTGCAGTTCAAACAATTATTATCTTCAATTTTTTGTAATTGCCACTATCTTGTTAATCGATAAAAAGAATTGATTTTTCCAGGGTCAATCCCTTGATTGGTAATTAGATAGGAAATTTGGTAATAAATTATATAACATGGCTTCTATTAGAATCCGTAACTTAATATCAAAGGAGAGAAAAGAAGATTCTCACGCTTGAGAGATAAACCCAAAACAATTTTTGGATTTGGATATTATATAGATCAAATCCATATATAAATGAGCCTGTAAAAGATAACAGTATATTTTTTTAAAAAGAATCAAAGGCTTTATAAATTCCAGAATTCCAAATATAAAAATTATAACTCCATCCCTGTATTCAAAGTTTAATGTAACATACATTAAAAAAATTGACAAATTAAATAGTAATATCAACACCAATAAGAGTAGGTTTTATTAATGAGAAAGTGAGAGAGTTTATTTAAAAGTTTTTAATTTCTTGTTTAGGATTTAAAATTTATGTGCTGAGTTAAACAACAAAACAAAAAAAATGAAAGGTTAATAATCACTATTAATATTCAAAGTATTTACAGCCTTTTTCCCATTTATAGCAGTGGTGATGTCCTTTCTTAGTATACCAATGGTGGTCTCCTTTACAATGACTCCATTTCTTGGCAGCACATGATTTTTTTGCTGATGCGTCATCAGGACTTGCGAAAGTTGTGGCAGCTATCATACCGAACGCTATAATGGCAATGGCCATTAATGAAAGAGATTGTTTTGAGTTCATCGTAATCATATTAGAAAAGCCTATATAAAAGTCATGTGATAATGATCAATATTTCTAATAATATCAATTTATTTACATTAAATGAAAATAAAATAATGGATTTATTTTGGAGTCAGATCAATCATATTCACTGCATGAATTTTATGAATAATTATAAAAAATTCTATTATGATATTTTTATTAGTATCATCTTATCAATTTCTTCAGTGTTTTTAATGTTTTTCGTAACCGAGATAGCAAGATTAGAAAAACCTATATAATAGAAATGCACCATTCTATAATATTCAGTATATTTTATCAACCTCAAACATCTTTACAAAAGAGTCAAGGTCGTAGTTGATGTTCCGTTATTTTATTATCACAATTTAGGTTATAGTTATTTTGTTCTTTCTCTTTGAGTAATTTAATGAAATTCTGTAAACTTTTTGTATTGTTTGATATCGATAAGGTATCAATGCGATTTATTCTGATCGATAATCTACAATAATAGTTATGATTAAATTTAATTTATTTATACTCTTATTTCAACTTGTTTAGCGTAAAGCTGGACAATAAAGATAATTTGAATAAATTTTTCTTATCCAATTATTGTGATAGTGTACAATATACTACATTCTTATTCATACTATAATCTAGGCCTTGAGTAAGTAAAAAACAAGATCTAGAACTACAAACTCAAATGACGAAATATATAACGCGAAAATGAAGATATAAAATTTTACCAAGCAGATTGGTAAATAAATAGATCTATATTTGAATACTATTATATCTACAATCTGGAAAAATCAATACTATAAACTTAATTTTTATTAACTTGGATTAAATAAAAAGATGCATACCAAAATAGGATTTTGGTAGTTATTGGCCCAATACTGTCCCACAGTTACCATTGGTGTCATCTCCTTTCGCTGAATCAAAATTGATTACTATGCTATTACTTGCACTACCATGACCTTGGCCGCTATTTGCTGCACCACTACCACTACCTGAACTACATGCAAAGTAATCCGCTCCAGTTCCACCAATAAAAATATCGTTGCCTCCTCCACCGTACAATTTATCATTTCCTTTTCCTGCTACAATAAGTGAACTACCTTGACCAGATAAGATTATATTGCTTTTGTTTCCACCATAGAGCTGATCAATTCCATTACCGCTGGCAATAATTATATTATTACCTGCACCGCCATATAACAGGTTATCACCACTACCTCCAATAATTATATTATCTCCAGATCCTCCACGGATAATATCATTGCCTCCTAAACCAATAAGTATAGCACTACCATTGCCTCCTGTTATACGGTCATTTCCTTCTGATCCCATTATAGGAACACAAGTTCGATTTGACATACATTTTGCAATATCTGCAAAAATTTCTGATTTAATTTCAGAATTTGATAGCGGTTGTGTATTATTCAACGAGGTAACCGTTGCTAAAGATAAAGGGGAGGATGAAGGAGACTTGGAGTGAACTTTCGAACCACTATCGGAAGAGGAATTGATAGAAGGAGAAAATTCTGCAACCGCAGTCTCAAATGTGTAAATTATACTAAATATCAAAATAAACATACATACTAAATAATAGGTTTTTCGCAATTATCTTTGCCTCATTAAATCTTTTTTAAATTTTAAAAAATATAAGGTATCAAAAATATTAAAATTAATTAAAAAATTACTCATCATAAATAATAAAACAAAATTAAAGAATTTAAGTATAATGAAATATAATTTTATGAAACACTTCTTTCTACAGGGAATCTACTGATAATACTATGTAACAAATGGATCAACATAGAATCAAATTTACCATAGTCTCAATGATTATGGGCAACTAAATAGGTTCAATGGATATTATTTAGTAGCGATATAAAAATATAAGATAGATATTTTTAGTTCCCTATAACACCCGCTAATTGCTGAGATGTTTTTACTTCTTCTTTTATAATTTCCATTGATGCCTGCTTTGCGCTTGCAAAACTTGCATCAGCTAATAAGCCTTCTTTACCTATCCAATCACCAACAAGATACAATCCTTGAGTGTCATTTATTTTTGATGAGGGTCGTCCCTTAAGCCCTCCTTGAGCAGCTGTGACCAATAAATTACACACAATCATATTTGGCAGATATCTTTGCTTTACAATTAACTCCCTCCATCCTGGTTGAACTATGTCTAAAAAGTGCTCCATCTCCAATCTATCTCTTTCAGGATTTGAAACTTCAAAGGAACTCTGATATTTCAAGATATGGATTAATTCTCCTTTACCTTTTTCTAAAACTAGGTCTGCTGATAAAGAATGTACTGAAAGATATAGTGGCTCATCTGTTGCAAATGCAACTGGTCTATCCGGATATGGCAATCTAGTTAAGGCAACATCTAGACATGATGCCCTTACTGGCACCATATCCTTTTTATCTATGTCTGATACATATTGCGACTTTATGTTTTTTAATAAATCACCAGCAACATTCGGACTTGCTGCTATTATAACTTTAGAAGAGATTATGCTGTTGCCATCGGATAATAAAACTTTCCATCGGTTATTATGAATATGGGACTCGATTTGTCTGTTTATTTCCTTTCCAGTTATTTGACGTATTTCAATAACACGCTTACTGGTAACAACATCAATTTTTGCTTTTTGAGCCTCTTTCATCAAACCATCTACTATGGTTTGCCATCCTTTGTCTAAATAGAGAACACCTTCTGAAGCAGCTAATTGTAGCTGTTCTAATGCAGTACCAGCGCTTTGAACAGCTGAATCTTTAGAATATGTAGCAACTCTGCACAGAGTCTTTATCAATCCAGCAAGATCTTTGCTATGAACATTTTCTATTAACCATTGATCTAAAGGGATATTTTGATATTTTGATAAATCCATTTTTCTTATGGATATAAAAAATCGAATTGCTTCAATTTTGCTCCCTAAACCTTTTATTAATTTTGTAGTTAGTACGGATGAAAGACCTAGTATTTGCGGATACAATGTATCATCTTTTACTAAATATGAAGGAGAAGGAGGAGGGTTACCAGTATATCGGATTCCGATCTCTTTTAAAATTTTTGCACCAGCTCCAGCAAGATAGAGTGCATGCGGTCCTTGGTTTAAATAAAATCCATTCACCACCGACGTCCTGGCTCTGCCCCCTATTTCACTGGATTGTTCAAAAACCATAACATTTAACCCTTCTCGAGCAAGATATATTGCCGCTATTAGACCGGCAATTCCTGAACCGACGATAATTACATCTTTTGACTTTTCTGTAATTGTTTCCTTGCTCCGGACAAGAGGTGAGATCTGTTTTTCATAATCCTTTTCTTTTATGTTGGACATACAACATAAATAATTAAATAGATTTAAAAGGTTTATGTTAGTCATTCAACATAATTTATATTAAAAAACATAAAACTACAGGCATTGACAATAACTAAAAATCAAAGAAGTAAAAAAATTCAGGCAATTTTAAAGGGTACGGTAAAAATTCTTGCAAGCAAAGGCTATGAAGGTGCAACAATAGTAGACATAGCAGAAGCATCAAATGTCAGTAGAGGAGTATTACATTACTATTTCAAGGATAAAGAAGATATTGCTACCAAAGACTTGGCAAGTAGATCCAGTCAAATGATACAATCATCCTTACAGGGATTAAAAGGAGAAACGCCAGAAGAAATTGCAAACAATGTTATTGATATGCATAAAAAAAACATTGGAGAAACGCCAGATTTTTATAGATTTCTATTTGAAATATCATGTCTTAGTAGACGCAGTAAAAAAGTGTATGATGAATTTATTATATGTCAGGATAAAGTAATTCATGCAATAAAAGAGTGGTTACAAAACGCACATAATAATGAAATAATCAAGATTCAAGTAGAAAAAATAGAATCAATTGCTGAGATTCTCTTATATATGAGCGATGGAATCGCTTTCCATCTGATTGATAGACCAAATAAATTAAAAGATGCTCAAATGTGGAATAATTTTAAAAAAATCATAATCGATCTATTAGATAAATAACCCAGAGTTAATTAAATAACCAATAAAAAAATAATTATAAACATTATCAAAATTTTTATTTAAATCCGATAACAAAAATTAATACTGGGTCAAAATCCTTACTCCTGATTCCCGCTTTTTGATTTAATTATTGAGAAATACGATGTAGAAGGTATAACATAAGATCAAATAGACTTACATTAATAATATCCAATGTTGGAATTTATTGGAAACTAAAATATAGATGCATTACGTTCGCTTATTAATGGTAGTTAATCATTACACATTAACATCATAATTTTTAAAAAAAGATTCAGAATATTAAGACAAATAGTATCGAAATTTAAATTATAATTATTTTTTCATAAAAACTTGTTTTTAGTTTATTTTATTTTGA
>JBQCGN010000126.1:0-3777 GCA_051955655.1 Candidatus Nitrosocosmicus sp.
AATTGAGACTGTATATAATATTAACGGACAATGGGCATGAAAATCTTTATCAATTTACTATTGTTTTGATCTTAGATATACAATAGTTTATTGATAAACAAAATAATAACCGCAAATATGGTGCTTATTAATCCTTACCAAGTCTTTAGGTTGTTTGTTATATTAATCTTTTAAAGCATTGTTGATTATATTAAAGTGATGGGAGAAAAATATTGATACATTTTATAGATAAAAATGTTTTAGAATTACCTGCAGGAATGGATAATTATAGATATGTGGAAAAAGTGTTTTCTAGATTTTTTATTAATAAATCTCAGACTACCAAGGCTAGCAATGATAAAAATAATAGTGACGTAGATGATAATGATAAAGCCGATATAAATACCAGAGAAAAAGAACACATTAAAGATGTCCAAAAATATCAACAATATCAAGAAAACCAACAAAACCAGCAGCCTTGGTCGGATTCATCTGATATTCGCATAGTTGATTCAGATGAATTGCCTGACCCCCATCCTATCACAGATACAGAAATTTGTTCTAAATGTGGAAACAGACAAACTAGATGGTGGATTGTACAAACTGATTCTGCCGATGAACCAAGCACACAATTTTTCCGTTGCACTAAATGCAATCACACATGGAGGACTACAAGATCATCTTGATTATTATAGAAAATTAAACTAATACCTGACTAATAAAAATATTAAAAAAAATCTGATATTAATAAATTTTTGCATTTTTATCTGGATTGGTCATCTATTTTGGTTATTCCACGCTTGCGATATTCTTCGTTTGCTTGTTGTGATTCTGTACCAGTTTGACCTTGTTCGGTTATCATTTGATCAGTTTAATCCCTTTTTACTGCAGTCGGTTCTCCTGCATTAATTTTTGCAGGTGTCATTGCCTCTTTATCTTCGTATTCTTTTAAAGGATCACTCTTTCTGTTTGGGTTTGTGTCTTCTGCACCTTCTTCATATTCTCTATCGCTAGTATTATCATTTGAGTTTGTCATTGAATAATTATAGTTGATGTATTATTTTACCTATGCCGTGGATTTTCAATAAAGGAGGCTTCAAGATAAATATTATGGTAAAAATAATAATTTATATAAAAATCTCTCATTTTCTTTGTAGATTTTTAGATATTATTTTATCAGCATCAATCGCTTTCTGTACAATCTATTTTCTATACTTTTCTGTAGTGATTAATTAAAAACAGTATTCTTTGTACCTTGTCTGTTATTATTTTTTGTTTAGGTCTTCATCGAAAAGAGTAAATATTTTTTATATAAGGTCCGATGGACAGGATTCGGTTTCTAAAAATTTCAGTCAAGACACTATACTGATTTATATTATTGGCAATAGGTATTTTGATGCTGCCTCGTAAAATAGAAAAAGTAAAAAATTTTTAAATTGTTTTAATGAGAAACAATCCCTGTTGCATTAACAACTTCAGACGAATTACTGTACTGCTTGTCTTCTATTTTTTCTAATAAGTTTAGAATGTTTCTATTCAAGTTTTCTTTTCCGATTGAACTTAATATAGTTTGCTTATCTGCAGGGTAATTAACATTTTTTAGCAAGTTTGCTAATTCTATTGCAGATGGGTAGTCCTTTACATTTACATCTTTTCTTTGACCACGAACGTTTCCTTGTTCATTGAATATATTACCTGAATTATCGCTCATAAGAGGTATAGTTATACAAACTTTAAATACAAAATCACTTTTTTAAAATGAATGCATATAAATTGTCATGACCTTTAAATGATCCTTTCATTTACAATGTTTATAGTAAATTACTTTAAGACAATATAATCTATATTCATTTCTTATCATGTATTTTGGCTCTGTTAACTTAACAAAAAGCCTATATCTCAAAAGGCAATTTCTTTATAAATTCTGGCAATTTAACGCCCTCACAAATTAAAGGTTATAGATTTTATTTTGACTTTATCGGCTTATCATTTAGAAATGATCCTTATCGTTTTTTTATTCTTCTACCAGTCTTCTTTGTATTCACTTATTAATCGACTGCATTGCTTTTAATTGCCAGAAAAACTAGGCAAAAAGAAAAATTTTTACAATGCTAAATGATTTGAAAAAAAGACTATGAGTGGAAAGCCTGTTGAGTTCTTTTTTGTTTAGAAAGAAAAAAATATTTTGATTGATTTAATTCTTCATATAATGGTTTTTGGAATATTTAATTCTTCAAATATATTTAAAAATACTATTATAGGTTCAACCTTGGAAGAGAAGGCACTTTATTTATTCAAAGAGATCTATTCATACGATGATCTTAAAATAAATCTTTATCGCGCTCTTGATTCTGATCATAATATTAATATTCTATTGGTTGGACCTCCTGCTACCTCCAAAACCTTGTTTATTAGATGTATATACGAAAATTTAAAAAATTGTATTTATATAGATGTTGCAAATGCCAGCGGAAGAGGAATAATTGATAATCTATATAACAATAAAAATACAAAATATATCCTGCTTGATGAGATCGATAAACTCAAAAAAAATGAGCAATCTCTTTTATATAATCTTTTAGAAACAGGAGAAGTTAATGTAAATTTAAAATCAGAAAAGATAAGATTTAAGATGAACAAACCTGTTGAATTTGGAACTTCTAATAGTAAAGAGAAGCTAACCAAACCATTGTTTTCACGATTCCAATCTTATTTTCTAAGAGAGTATACAGACGAAGAGTTTATTTTAGTTTCAGAGAACCTACTGCTGTCTAAATTTTCTTTCTCCACTAATGTTGCAAATATAATTGCAAATAGACTTCTTTTATATGGGTCTAAGGATATCCGTAAAGTTATTCAAATCGCTAAGTTAATTAGAAAAGGTGATGGTGAAAGAGAGGTTATAACAATAATTGATACCTTTTTAAAATATCAAAATGACGATGAACATGAATATAACTATTAATAATTGAATGTGATCAATAAATTAGTACTATTATTGGTAATATTTTGTTCTATTATATCTTGATGCAAATTTGTAATATATTTTGAGCTTTTTAAAATCGTTAATTTTATTGTTGAAGGTGCTAACGGCTCAGCGGAAGGTCGATTAATACTGGAGTATAATTTTATATTTTATTATCTTATTTAAATGGACTAAAATCAAATGATGTATTAGATATATTACATATTTTTTTCTATTTGTTTGTTTTACACATATTTATATTATCATATTTGTTAAAATGAATATCATTATATAGATATAATATAATCTGAATTTCAACTAAATCAAAAATATTAGTCAATAAATCATCATTATAATTCTTTATGTTGTGGAAATTAATACTATGAAATGGTCTCTTTCTAATGATGGATACGATAGAATGTAATAGTATCATAGCTATGGATTTTTTTAAAAACTATGCAATTTTTTGATAATAATTTGAAAAATATGTTCTGGTTTTTGACAGAGATGATGTTCCTTTTTGCAAAATATTGTAATACATGTTGTGGTTATATGGCATTTGAAAAACATCTTGATCAGCACTACCACTATTACAAAGAGATTGAATCATCGAACGATGTTTTTCCTAACTACTGAATACTAATTTGTATTGGCATTTGAACTGCCTTCTGTTTGAGAATCTTTGAATTTTTATGATATTCTTAATCCTAGTTTTATTAAATATGGAGAAAGAAATGTGGATATTATGGTTATTGTTCCTACTATTGGCAAGATAAATGAACTTGCAACACCTATATCAATTCCTCCTTTTGCTACTATTAGTGACATCTCTC
>JBQCGN010000127.1:0-5301 GCA_051955655.1 Candidatus Nitrosocosmicus sp.
TGGAGTGCTAAATAGTACTGAATGTCCTGATACAATATAGTAATTATCTAGTAGCCAAAATATTAGCGTGCCCCAACCTATAATTCCCGCAACTAGTGCTCCTAACCTCGCTCCATATCTAATAAAATATATTGAAAAAATAATTGATACATACCAAAGCACCGCAATTGTTAGCCAAAAAGGTTTTAAAAAATCTTGTCGGGTGTCTAGGAAATAGTATGTAGTGCCAATAAATAGTAATAAACAAAGAGAGGCTAAAAGGATTTTGTAGTTAGTTGAGAATGAGGTTCTTTCTTTTTTGATTTCTTTGATATTTATTTTTTTGTACTTATTGTCTTCTTTTAAACAATATTCTACCGATTCTTTAAATGTTTTCAATTTAAGTGGAATTATTTTTTCGATGGAGTGATCCTTTACGATAGCATCCTGCTTGAGGCTCTCTACAAGAGGCCTTGCTAAAGATGCTTTCACCGGTGTTACCAAATCAATCCAATAAGAAGATATTCTTGTAGTTAAAATTGGTATGGTAATTATTCTAATTGATTTATTAATGCTTTTGGCATATTCTTTCATCATGTCTTTATAAGTTAATATATCCGGACTGCCGATGTCAAAAGTCCTTCCTTCAGTATCATTTTTTTCAATAGATTCTGAAAGATAACTTATTACATCCTCAATCGAAATAGGTTGACATTTAGACATCACCCATTTTGGACAAATCATTAGTGGTAGTCTTTCTACCAAATACCTTAGCATCTCAAAAGAGCTGCCTCCGCTACCCAAAATGACTGCTGCTTGAAAAATGGTTACCTTTGCATTAGATTCTTTAAGTATGTTGCCAACCTGCATTCTGCTTTGCATATGTTGAGTTGGTTTATCATCATTTTGCGAAATTAACCCCCCAAGATAAATAATTCTTTTTACTCCACAATCGGTCGATGCCCTTTTGAAGTTCTCTGCAGTAATTTTTTCTTTTTCGGAGAATTTCTTCCAATTCTTTGCAGAGCCCTCCATTGAATGAACCAAATAATATGCTATATCTATTCCCTTTAAGGCATTTATACAGTCGTTGTAATTTAATAGATCTCCCTCAACAATTTCTATATGATTGTTATCAACTTTTAGATTAGACATTGATTTTTTGTTTCTGGTAAAACATCTAACTTGATATTGGTATCCACTCTTTTTTTTGTCTATTAAAAGTTTAAGTAATTTACTACCGATAAATCCACTACAGCCGGTAATCAAAATTTTTTTTGTTTCTGTGTTATTCAATTAACTATGGCCTTTCCTTGATATTGGTATCCACTTTTTTCATATTTGAAAATAACTAAATGAAAAGATGACTGACGTACAAACATAGAAACAAATGACGTTGTTTGAATGTCTATTATTAACATATTGATATGAATCTAGTTGCATTAGAAATGTATTAAATGTTGTTCGTTACTAAACACCTATACTATCGATAAACATTTTATTTGCATAGATTTATAATAATTTTTACATCCGCCTCTATAATCCGTGCTGTTAGCAGATTAAGTCAAAGTAGCAAATTGATTCATTTAGATTTCAAAGTATGCGAAAAAAAGAATAAAGAAAAAAAATTATGTTTTATTGACCAAATGGAGGTGGTAAATCTGCACCTCCATATGTATCAGCAGCATTTGGGTCTATATCATTAGTAGGTTCTTCTGTCATTATAAATTGCTTATAGGTATATGGATTAACCATATTTTCTGAAAATTGTAAATGACCATTGTCAAATTTTCCTAAACTTAATTTGTAATTAGAACCTCCTGCATCAACGAGCCATGCCTCAAATGTTTTGTCTTGTTTTGGTTGTGCGGTAGTTGTTGCTGAAATGTTTACTTTATTTTCAGTTGTATCTATTGATACTGTTCCTATTTTATCTGGGCCAAATCCTGGACCAGGATTTTTAGCCTTATGAATATCCAAAGTAATCGGTGCAGCATAGATCTGATGAAATCCTATGGCTGATGAAAGCATAAATGCGGTGATTACTCCCAATAATACTATTTTGTTTGAGATCATTAAACAGGTTTATGCTCAACAATATAAATATTTTAAGTTATAATTTGGTAATATCTGGAAATTAAATAAATAAAATAAAAAAAGCTCTATTTTTTACCTGATAAACAAATTTTCAATGAGTCTGAACATTTTTAATATTTGGTGAGTATTATAAAATACTGTACATTTTAATTGTACAATTAATATTTGATTTCTTTATTGTTTGGGTTATTTTTCTTATTTAGAAAAGTCTAATAATAATAATGATTATTCCTCTATACTTGTTGTATGAGTAACAAAAATAAGATTAAAGTTATGATTGTTGAAGATGAACAAGATCTTTTGACCCTCTATAAGGATTTCCTTAAAAATAAAGGATATTCAGTACTTGTTACAAATACAACTGCAATCCACATCATGGATGACTATACAGAGTTTAGACCCGATCTTATTATTCTCGATTATAGATTGCCTGACGAAAAAAATGGAATTGATGCTGCAAAAGAGATCTTGTTAAACTTCCCCTCCGTACCCATATTGCTTACCACAGCTTATGATTCTATTAAAAATATATTTAACAATGAGGAAATATTTAAAGATAAGAGGATAACATTAGCAATTAAACCGATAAGATTATTTGTGTTAGATAAATTAATCAAAGAATTGATAAATGATTAATTTTGACATATGGTATTCTTGTATTTTAAATTTCATTATAAAACATAAATAGTTAAGTCACTAATTGCTTGATTAATTCTACAACGATAGATGAAAAATTTATGTAAATTATTATGTAATTTTGTATCGTTTATTTTATAGTCTTGATTCGGTAATTGAATTAACCTTCACAGTATTATGAATGTTAAACAATCGAATAACAATTATTATGTACCAGAATCAATCTTAGTGGATATAGCAAATAAAATTATAAATTAATTATTTAAAAGATGTGTGATAGAAATATTTCTTGCGGTTTTTTGAACTATTTTGTTATGCTATTAGTAATTGTATCTCCCATAATATTTTCGATACATTCCGTCTCTGCAAAAATACTTTTTAGTTCTAATAGCCTTTTTCTTAATGTAATGATATTGATATTGGCAGCGCATGCTATCTTTGATTGGGATATTTTTTCCTTATTTTTTCTACTCACTGAATACAAAATTGCTGCCGCTATTGATAAAGGATCTTTGCCGTTAAATATTTCATTTTTCCTTAACGATAATAAAATATCTAAAGCCTTTCTTGTTGTAACTTCGTCAATGTTAGATTCATTTGCAATTCTATGGAGAAAAAGAATCGGATCTGTTTGTCTGTATGTTATTTTAAATTCCCTTGATATAAGACGGTAACAACGTGCTGCAAATACCTCATTTCCATTAACTATTTTTGAGATTTCTGATAGAGTTCTCGGAAGATTGGTTTTCTTACAGGTGATGTAAACACAGGCAATGACCATTTCCTTTATGGAACGGCCTTTTATGAGCCCTCCTTCTAGTGCCTTTTTATAATATGTAAAAGCTTCTTCAATACATGCTGATGGAAGATGGATTTTATCTTTTAAACGATTTAACATATCAATGGCAATTTTTAAGTTTCTTTTTTCATTAGAATAACTTACAATTTTATTTAAAAAATCGATTTTATGGTTTTCAATTTTATTTGTTGACCATTCGTTTGTTTTACTTTTGTATGAATCAGCTATTGAAGTAGATATGCCTTGATCATATAGAGCCAATGAATAAGGTAAGGCAGTATTGGTATCTTTTTTATTATTAGGAATTTCTGGTTGTAGTTCTGAATCACTTATTTTATCCTTAATTACAATACCACATAATTGACATATTTTTTCTCCATTGTCATAGTCGCATATAATTATATGTTTATGGTCTTTCTGAGGTACCAGACTAGTACTTTGAAGATAGCTTTTCATCACAATTGAAAAATACCATCTGATTATATTTAATAGAATGTTTACAGAAAATACATATTATGCATTTGAGTTACAAAGAGTTACAAATTTAAGTCATTAATTAATTATGATAGTATTGACAACGTTGTCCTCCACATCCACGTCGGTTAGATCTTTTAGAATAGATAAAAGCTTTGCTGAAATTCTGCATCATGAAGCAGATAGACTGGGGATATCTGTTAATGCTATGATGAATTCTATTCTTAAACAATATACAGAATTTACTCGATTCCAATCAAAACTTGATATGATTGTAATTAATCGCTCTATTTTTAAGAATATTTTAAAACATCTCGATGAAAATCAATCTTATGATTTGGGATTAGAAATGGGTAAAGAATTGCCAAATGACTTTATATTGTTTTGGAAAAAGAATATTTCCATAGATTCTGTTATTGAGTATATTGAAAAAATATTGTGCATATATGGAAGATTGGGAACTTATGATGAGATGTTTGATATGAATAATAGAATATTTGTAATAAGGCATAGATTAGGTGTTAATGGCTCTAAATTTTTGATGGGTTACTTGAAATCTTTGTTGAGTAATATGCTTCAGTTGGATACAGAAATTCAAATAACTGATTATTCAATTAAGATTCAATTTCAGACTGAAAATAAAACGATGTAATACAGATATAAACTATGATAAATACATAATAATATAATTATATTTGAATAACTTGTAGATTGATAAAAACTTTGTTATATTAGATAGTATAATGAATTTTAATCTAAAGAATACTAAATATGCCATTGCAATATTTGCAGTTTTTGCAATATCTGGCTTGCTATATACCTCAAGCGCTTTACAGTATGGATTTGCACAATCTAATTCTAGTAGTGGCGGCGGCAGTGCTGCACAAAGTAGTTCAGGTGGTGGTAGTACTGGTGGACAACAAAAAAATGATATTGGTTCTGCTTCACAATTGCATAATTTAACGGGCGCTGGAACTGAAAAAATATTATCTAACAATACTTCAATATCCAGTAGCTCTTTATCTAAAATAGGAAATGAAAGTAAAACTCCTCCACCAAGCGAAGGCAAACCTGCTCCAAAAAGCCAGTCTTTCCCGACACAGAGTCAAGCAGCTGGTCAGGGTGGAAATCAAAGCTTAACTGGACAAAATGCTGGACAATCTCAATCTACTGGTGGACAAAGCCAAGGTAACCAAAGCTCATCTACTGGTGGACAAAGCCAAGGTAACCAAAGCTCATCTACTGGTGGACAAAGCCAAGGTAACCAAAGCTCATCTACTGGTGGACAAAGCCAAGGTAACCAAAGCGGCAACCCT
>JBQCGN010000128.1:0-3867 GCA_051955655.1 Candidatus Nitrosocosmicus sp.
TTTGTATTATAATTGGTGGGTGAGAGGAATGGTTATAGTCATATTAAGTCGCATCTTCAGTACATCGAGGTTATTGATAGCCTTAATCGATAAATCCCTTAACACCATTGGACACTATTTCATTAAAAATTAATATAAATTTCATAAATACAATAACAATTTGTGAAATGATTTAAGTAATGGCAATAAATAATGGAAATTTTAAATTCATCTGTTGTAAAGAAATGCATACATTTTTTTGCGAGAAAGGTATTGCGATTTGATTGAGTTATCATACAAAAATAGGATCATAATACAAATTTTCCATTTAATTTAGAAAAATTAATTTAATGAGACATATTCTTGTTGTTTATGTTGATATCATCAAAAAAAATGTTAAAATAATTAGTTTGTGATTTAAAACTTTTTTAAAAGATTGTTATTCTTCTTCTTCTTCTAAAGGGTTTTTAGAATATTTTATCTTTAAAAATAGTAAATAGGAATTCAACGACACTGCGATTGAGTTACCGAGAATTAAGACAATATCCCTTTTCCCTATTCCATAAACGACCCATAACAAAAGACCAATAATCAATACTACTATAAATCGTATTGATAAATCATCAGATTTCTTTGTTCTTTTTGCTTTTCTTATTTGTGGAATAGAACTAGCAACTGCAAAACCAGTAGCCATAAAACCTATTATTGGTAATACAATATCGACCATATCAACTACATCTCATAAATATCGGCAAACAAATTATAAAGCCAATCAATGTACACTAGATATACTTTCACTCTCATTTTTTATATATTGTTTTGATATTAGAGTATTTTTTAGCTTGTGGATTCCATATCCAGTTTTGGATGATATGATTACATTGTTAGTATTAGTATCGATATCTAATTGCTCATAAATCTTTTTAATGATATCTGAAGTAACTTTATCTGCCTTGCTTAAAACCACTGATACTTTTGATTTATTCACCTTTAATTCTTCTAAAACTTTCCAACAGCTTGAATATTTTATTTTAATATTGTTTAAATCTTCTGAACAATCGATTAAAAGTAATATTAAATCCGCTGCAAGTGATTCTTCCAAAGTTGATTTGAATGCATCAATCATATAATGCGGAAGTCTGCTTATAAAACCAACGGTATCTACAATTAAAATATCTACATTGCTATCATGTTTATTATTTGTAATATTTTTATTTGGTGCATTTAGAGATCTAGTTGTAGTTGATAGTGTTGTAAATAGTGATGCAGATGTTTCTTTGTCCTCGCCTGTAAGAAGGTTGAACAACGTAGTTTTGCCTGAGCTCGTGTACCCTACTAAAGAAACAATAGTTGTTCCCATTTTTAATCTTTGTTGATGATATACTTGACGTTTTAATTGAGCATTTTTTATCTTTTCCTTTATAAAAGACATTTGTCTTTTTAAATCTCGGAATTGGACATCTACTATGTATTCTCCCATTCCACCTTTTCCTGCCCTCTCATTACTCTTACTCATTAATTTCGCTTTGTCCCTTACCCGTGGCATTTGGTACTGTATCTCAGCCAACTGAATCTGCAATTTTGCTTCTATGGTTGTAGCCCTACAGTAGAATATGTCAAGAATCAATCTTTCCCTATCAATAACTTTAATTCCTAAGAGTTGTTCTAGATTAAATATTTGTTTTGAGCTCAAGTGCTCATCTACAATTATTGTTTCTATGTCTTTGGATTCTTTAACAAATTCTTCTATTTCTTGCGCTTTACCTGAGCCCATACCATATTTTGCACGATTTAAGTACTTTTGTTTAAAAACCTTGACGATTACATATTCTGGAACAGAAGAAACCAAGCTCTTTGCTTCACTTATTATAAAATCATCAGGATAAGTAACTAAAATTGTTTTATTATTATGCTTCATGTTTTCTTATACCATCCAAGTAAAATTCTATTAGGCTTCTTTTTGATGCATTTTTTAAATAAATATGCCTTAATGATCTAGAATTTATAAAGAATATTAATCTGTTATCTTTATAACTATTTTCTATATTAGTTTTATCTGAACTTATAAGGAGATCTCTATCATTCACATTATGCATAATCATTACTTTTTACTCAACTTCATTAGATATACCACAGCATTGTTATTATACTTGGTTAATATAATTAAAAGATAAATCTGCTATCAATACACAAAATCTATAATGGAAACTTGTGCCTTGTTTTAAAAAAATGTTATTTAGGTCGCAATATAACAGGGCTCCTCTGGAAACAGGAGAGGTTATTTTCTTTATACAGTTATAATTCAAAAAATCCATTTATGAAGTAAAATGGTCTTGAATATTATTTGGTGAATTTGTAATACTCTGTTATCGGAATTTTTTTAAATGTCAATCATATTACCTGTGTAATAAGACCTGTAATTATAATTTAAAATTATAATCTAATTCGTTATAATTGGAAACATATCCGCAAGTAGGACAACATTCCTTGTTTGAAAAATGCTTACGAAATATATGTCCGCCCATTCGGTATAAGTTTGATATGTGTGCTACACTGCATTTTTTACATTTTATCATAAAAACCATATATTATATGATAATCGTATACATAGATATAGTTATTGCTGTCATTTTCCGTGTTTAAATAAGCTTATACTGCAATATCAATATAGCATTCAAAATTGCAGTAGGTCGTTGAGTTTGAATCTTTAGGTAAAAGATCCAGTTTTTTTATTATACTTTCAACATATTATATCAAACGATTCATTACTTTACTAACAATCTATTATAATCATAGCCTTAAATTTTATCATAAGCTATCGCAAATTAAAAGTTCAAGTTCTCAAAAGAAAACATACATGTCTGTTTTTTCTTATTTGTTGAGTTAGGTCTTTAAAAATATAAATTTTGGTTATTGATAAATTGGTTTGACGAATTATTAACATGTATTTGAAATTAAATGTCTTAAACCAAAACATTTAGTAACTTTATTTCTGGGAAAAAAATTTTACAAGAAATCAATATGATCTTTTGATATAAATAAATTGAATTGATCTCTTAACAATACATTCTAATTCTTTTGTTTAGATCTATGGTTATGAAAAAGGTAAGGATGACCAAGGCAGCCTCACGCTGATAAAAATTCTATGAGTAAAGAAAATAGATTTGGTCAGGATATAAACCCAAGAAGACACTTAATATATGGTTGACAAATGAGCGGTATCTTTTAGAATTGATTTAAATTTGGTCATTATTTAGCTCGGTTTTCTCTTCTATTTTGTTTTTTGAAGAACATTGTGTATTAATACAGAATTGCAATTGGTACTTTTTTTTCTGATTGTATCTGATTCCAGAAACAATGGGCCATTTACATGTTTCACATAGTTTGTTTATGCTTTTTATAGTCGCATTTTGCGGTAGTGGAGCGGTTGCATTACATTTGTTGACCGAAAAAAGCGAACAACCTACAAACCTTTTTTTGGTCTTGGTAGATTTTTTTATTATCAAATTTCCATTTATACAAACAGGACAGCTTCCCAAAATTGTAATTCTGAATGAAGAATTTTTCTGTTTGCGTGGTTCTGTCAGGGTCTTACCTATTTTGATACCGATCTCTTTTTCATTTTGTTCAAAAAATATTATATTTCTTTTTATCTCTTCTTTAGCTTCATTAATTACTATTTTACTAGTGGTTGAACCTATCTCGATTTGTTCTAGATGTTCTTCCATCGATCTTGTCATTTTAATAGAAACTATTTTAGGAATATATTTGCGCAGTAAATTTATTACTGCGATACCTAAATCAGTAGGTTTTATACTCGTGTTGTTGTAGATAACAGGGGAGACATCTTTTGTTTTTTCCGGATTTTTAGAGTTCTTTGAGTCTCCT
>JBQCGN010000129.1:0-5140 GCA_051955655.1 Candidatus Nitrosocosmicus sp.
AACGAGCAGATTTGCGCGGAAGTATTTTGAATAGAACTATTTTTGTAGAGGCGGATCTAACTAATGCAAATACTTCAGGACTAGATAGAAACAGAGCCTTTTTAAAATCCTCTAAACTAAAAGGGACAATTTGGGAATAACGGTATCTCATTTAAATATTTATCTTAATAGAATAGTTAATTATACCATGATTAATCATCTGGTCGTACATTTTCACTGATGTGATTTACCAAAAATTTCTATTTAATTCAAACAAATAATGATCGAATATTTTTTTTAAACTTTTACAGTCGATAATTCTTATTATCTTGAAATTTTAGAACCAATAAAATAAATATAATCGATATTGATCACTAATTGCCAGTCCATTTATATATAATAAATACAAATTATGTGTATTCATTTAAATTGCTATTAATAGGGAGACTGATACTGCTATTAGTAATCAAACGGAAGACTTTAGAAATATCCAAAACATTATAATCATAATAATGGTTTAGTATAAATAGAGTTAATTAATAATTACTGAATTAATCCTTTTTGTTATTGAAATTTATTTTTGTTATTCCCTTCTTTCCTATTTTTCCAATAACCTTGGATTCAAATTTATTTTTGTTTAACTCCTCAATAACTATTGGAGCTAATTCTTTGGATACAAAAATCAAATTAGTATCGGATGTAGATGCTGTGGGATTAGATATTATATGTTCTTTTGAGACAAATTTTGCAATATCTCTATCAATCAAAGGAATATCATCTATTATAATTTCTCTATTAATTATTTTTGATATTTCATAAAGAGAAGAAATTCCATTTTTTGAAATAGGATGTGTAACCAATATATGAGATTGAGCATCAAAGTTATTTCCATATTCGGGTAAAAATTTAGTAACAATTTTTCCTATTATCGTCTTTGGTTGTGTTAAATTTCTTATTGCTTGGTCTTTTAATTGATTTATTTTATTTTCTCCTATACCATATTCATTCGATTTTTCAATTAGTTTTTCATCTAAAGTAGAAATTATATGTAGACTAAGACATGCTAACAGCCCAAATTTGCCAGTAGATATTATCTCTGTCTCTTCGTTTATTAAATCATATCTGTTAGGTAGTTCTTTATGTGAGTTTCCTGAAGCTGTAGTGCCAAAGAAGAGACCATTCATTTTCAAAGAACTATAATCTTCAAAGGCGCATTTGTATCTTATAGCAAAATTATCGATATCTTTCCTAATTGTATCGAGGATGTTGTCATTTGGTGCGTCGTAGATAGGAAAAAGTATTATATCGATTGAACATCCTAATAGATTTAATAAATTAACGGACTCAGTCAGTGATGTTTCTATGTGTATATGTGAGTCTATATCTTGTGTAACATCTGTTGCTTGGGTATTAGAATTAGTAACAACTGTATATCCAGATCTATTCCCTCTTTGAGGTTTGATATGATCAAATAACATGAATTGAAATTCTTCTCTACTGTTCGTAGGTATGATGGAGATTTCATCCACTTCTATTTTTGCATTAATCTGTTCTGAAAAGTTTTTGATTTTTTTTATTAATTGATCAGCGTTAATAACAGTATCTTTATTTAATTTCATTAATGAAATTGTTTTCTTTGTGTTTAAGTATTCTTGTTTTAATTTTTCATTTGACTTGTATATTCTTCTTATTATTTCTACATTTTTCTTTTCAGCATAAGGAAAATGAATATAATAGTTGGGATTAATTCTTAAATTATTCCTCTTTAGTTGTTCAGATAAGGCGTTTAATTTATCGTACTTTAATTCATTATAACACTCTGGTAACCATCGTAAAGGATCAAATCCTAAATCATGATATTTTGTAAACAATTTCCATTTATTTTCTAATTCCAGATTTATCGCCAATATATTTATAAACTTCTCTATACTTATTAATAAACTATCATTAGTCTTAATAAACTGTCTATTGCATCTTATGCTTTATTGTTGCTTAATATGCTTTTTAATAATAGTTATATTTACATACTACTTATTAAATAATATGACCAATCAAGATACAAAAATTAATAGCCTAAAATTGTCTTCTACAGATTTTGATGAATTTGAAATGATGAATGCCGAAGATATACTATCATGGTCAATGGAAAAGTTTTATCCAAGGATCTCATTTGCATCTAGTTTTGGTGCAGAAGATGTAGTTGTAATAGATTTAATGATGAAGGTTAATAAAAATAATTCTAGAATTTTTACTTTGGACACTGGTAGACTGAATCCGGAAACTTATGATGTTATTGATAGACTACAAAAAAAATATAATATATCGATAGAGATCTTATTTCCAAATTATTTAGAAGTAGAAGAAATGGTTTACAACAAGGGTATAAATTTAATGTATCAAAGCATTCCTGATAGAAAACTTTGTTGTGAGATACGAAAAGTCCATCCTCTAAGACGATTTCTAGCAACGTTGGATGCTTGGATAACTGGAATAAGAAGAGATCAAACTTTTACAAGAACAAATATAAAAAAAATTGAAATAGATGTACCTAATAATGGGATTTTTAAAATTAACCCATTGGCTGATTGGACTAATGATATGGTTTGGGACTATATAAAGAAAAATGATGTACCTTATAATAAATTACATGATTTAGGATATCCAAGTATTGGTTGTGCTCCCTGTACAAGAGCAATATTACCTGGAGAAGATTTACGATCAGTACGTTGGTGGTGGGAAAATGATGCACATAAAGAATGTGGATTACATTGGAGTAAAAATCAAGACACCTCGTAAAAAAGAAATAACCATTATTATTACTATATAAATCTGATGGTAAAACCCCACGGTGGTGTTCTTGTCAATAATCTTATAAATTCATCTAAAATTGATGATGATTTATTTGTATTGGACGTAAGCATTGGATTAAAAAAAGACATAGAAAATATTTGTTGTGGCATTTTTAGCCCATTGAAGGGATTTTTAAGCGAAAATGATTTTAATAGTGTTTTGAAGAGAGGGCGTCTTAGTAATGACTTGCCTTGGACAATTCCTATTGTATTGGATATTAAAAATAGTCTTGCAAAAAAAGTGAAAGATGAAAAAGAGGTCGCTTTAAGATATAATGGAAAAAATTTTGGAGTAATGTATGTAAAGGATTTGGATTATTTTGATAAACTAGAATCCGCGAAGCTAATTTTTCAAACAGAAGATGTTTCTCATCCTGGAGTGCATAATTATATTGCAATGAATGATACTTTGGTGGAAGGAGAAGTAAAAATTTTAGAATCATTTGAGGTTTATGATGAATTTCGTTCAAGTCCATCCAAAGTAAGAGAAAAAATCCATAATAATGGATGGAAAACTACTATAGCATTTCAAACTAGAAATGTTCCACATGTAGCACATGAGATGTTGCAGAAGGCTGTCCTTAATATCTATGATGGATTATTTATTAATCCTTTGATAGGAAAAAAAAAGACTGGCGATTTTAAAGATGAGGTAATATTGAAATCATATAGATCTTTAATAGATAATTATTATCCAAAATCAAAAATTATTTTTTCTACCTTGCATACTGAAATGAGATATGCTGGACCCAAAGAAGCAATTCATCATGCTATTGTAAGGAAAAACTTTGGTTGTTCTCATATTATAATAGGGAGAGATCATGCGGGGGTGGGAAATTATTATGCTCCGTTTTCTGCTCAAGATATATTCAAAGAATATCCTGACCTTGAAATAGAGCCAATATTTTTTCCTGCTTTTTATTATTGTAAAAAATGCGCTCATTTTGCAAATGAAAGGATATGTCCTCATGACTCCAATTACAAAGAGGATTTGAGTGGTACAAAAATGAGAAAAATGTTTCTATCCGGAGTCTTGCCTCCTAATCATCTTATGCGACCAGAAGTTTCCCAAATAATATCGTCTTATCAAAATCCTTTTGTAGATTAAAATAATTTTTATATTTGTTTTACAAATAAATATGTGTTTTACAAAGAAAGATTAAGATGGTTGTAATTAGATCGGTCACTTTTTTTTCTTATGTTCCATTATTTCTTTTACTTTTAGTTTTAAGTTTTATATATTACCCGAGTCTAACTTTTTCTCAATTAAATGATAGTCCAAAACTTCAAGTACTAAAAAAAGATATGGATGACAGAATTATTTTTCCTTATAATGCATCTAATCATGATCGAAAAAACCCTTCTGAGTTTATATTTAGAGAACCTATACAAAATGATTGGAATATCTTTATAAATAACAATATATCATATTCTGACAGCCCTGAAGCAAAAACTGTAATTCAATTAAAGGAGCCATACCCAAGTCAAAAATATATTGAACTTGTGATGTTCGGAGGCAAATCCAAAAAGTTTTCGGTCGCGGTAAATACTAATGAGAGTGGACGTTTGCAACTTTATCAAAATAATTTCGATGGTTGGTCTTTGAGTAATCCTATTGCTGTAACTAGTGGCGTTGATCAAGGAATATCTGTTACTGATGGTAACAGAATAGTTGTTGATAAGCTCTCAATCAATGGATTTAATCTCGGATCAATAAATGTTTATGGGAAAGATGAATCCTCGTTACCAAATAGTGCATTGAAAGGATCCATTGAATTTGAAACTATATTTGGTCATCCGTCTCAATCTAATATTTACTATATGCCATTAATAGTCATGATAGGTGTTGGAGGCACTCTATTATTATTATTAAAATTTAAAAAAAGAAATTAAGAATGGATGTATCTCTATTAAACTTTTTCTAATACAGGTAGATTTTTATCTTTATAATAACTGCAATTTTCTTTTAATTTACAGCAATTACATCGAGGCTTTGCCGGAAGACAAATATTTTGGCCGTATCTTACTACTATGGAATTTAATTTTATCCAATATTTTTTCTCTAAAATTTTTGATAACGTTTCTTCGGTATCTAGCGGGTCTTTAGTTCTTACCTCTCCTAATCTGTTAAAAATTCTATGTACGTGTGTATCAACAGGAATTGCTGGCATATTAAATCCGTATACCAAAACACAATTAGCCGTTTTTCTTCCTACACCCGGTAATTCTAAAAGATCTTTGATATCATCTGGAATTTTGCCATTATGTTTTATATTTATGATATTTGAGACTTCTTTTATCCTTTTAGCCTT
>JBQCGN010000130.1:0-3240 GCA_051955655.1 Candidatus Nitrosocosmicus sp.
GTTGTATAAAACCAGGGCAAAATTGTTGGATACCCTGTTTGTTTATCGACATCGACGAAATACATTACAGTTACAGGCGAGTTCAATTTATTAGCAATCTTAAAATTATATTCCGCTATATTATATAGATGTTCTTTAGATAGAGATTCTTTCCAATCTAATCTATAACTAGCTTTTACTGGAATCCAATTCCCTTCATTATTAACATCAAGAAATTCCGTTTTGCAACGAATTTTCTTTTTTATAGATAGTTGCACTGAATTAACTTCAAAAGAATCATGAGGATGATAATATAGGCCATCAACAATCCCCCAGGTAGAATCTATTCTAGCTCTCGGAATGCCAGGTTTTGAAAATGCCAAAGCACAAGCTTTGGAGATAATAAATCTGTGTATTAAAAAACAAAAATCTTCGCTCTTTAAACCATTTGATATGAATTCTTTAGATTTATCGCATAAAAATTGAAATGTTGATTCTATGTCAAAGAGTGTCTCAGTCCGAGGCAATAAAATATTATTATACCCGTCTGCGTTTTGAACATCCATCCTTATGGTAACTGGAAACTGCAATAACCATTCTAAATCTTTCACCAAATCGCAATTTCTCACATTACATTCTAAATCTTTAATAGCGTCCGCGTTATCTAAAATGTAAATATCACCATACGGCAATCCACAATCTGCAAACGTCTTTATGCAGTTTGTTTTTTTCCATTCTTTATTTGTTGTGGTGATAAGCGAAAAGCAATTTGGAGAATATTTTTCGGATACAATTTTTTTCTTTACCCAACTGGAGCCTGGAGTAAAATTATTTTTTGATTTGGGTTCTATATCATTTTGAACAAGCCAAATATTACTTTTATCAGCTACCCATTCAATATGTCTTCTTTCGCCAGAAGAACATAGAAATTGAACAACAGACTTAAGCCACTCATCGATATCCTTTTTGTTTTTGTAAATACCCGTAAAAGGCTTCTGTGGTTCACTCTTTGTTTTCGAGATGGAAAATCTTTTACTTTTAATGAAATTCCCCTTCTTATCAACTACTTCTAGTAAGAATTTATTGGTTCCTCTGCTAATCCTTCTTTCGTTCGAAACATGACCAGAATAGATTGGCGTAATGTATTGTTGAATAATTGTACAAAACCTATTGCCGGGAAACTGCTGAATCATTTTAGCATTATTATACCAAAGCTCTTTTATGGTGTCAATTAGGCTTTCTTTACTAAGATCCCCAGCACTGCTTTCATAATGCCCACGTTCATTTAACGATTCATATTTGGCACTTGAGCGTACAATAAATTTTGTAACATTTCTTTCATCAAAGAGACCAATAACTTCATTTAAAATACCTTGAAGTCTTTTTTCAGCCTCTTCTTGATTTACAGTATTCCAATAATCGAATAGGTCCGTAGTAATAATTATAAAAGGAGGAATAATAACGTGGGGAGTATTAAGCAAACCTTGAGCTTTTTGCCCAATATTATTAATAGACGTTTCCTTATTGTCCTGTGGAATGTTGAAATGAGGGCTTAATATATAAAGTTCGTCGTAGCCCATAATTTATTTTCTGCTACTTCCGAAAAAAACTTGTGCAATTTCGGTAAGTTTACCAATTGCGTTATCAGAAAAGTATCCAATTAGAAATGCAATTCCATAACACTTATGCATATTGGCTGAATCTAGTTCCCCGAGTGTTATGACTTTCGTACTTAATAATAAAATAATTACAAATCCTAAAACCCCTGAAACTATTGGTGTGAATATTCTCCATAACCGTCTATCCCTATTCCAGGTATTTTTAGCTACAGAGTGGACTAACCATTTTGCCGAAAAAACACAGCCACCCATACACCCTCCTAAAAAAGCAAATATATATCGGTTAAGACTTGGACAAAAATTTTTAAGGTCGAGATGTTTCGATAGCAGGCCTATAGCTAATGAAACTACTATGTTGCAAACTATAATAATTAACAAATAGTTTTTTTCATAGCGAATCGCCTCCCTAGCAAGAGGATCGTCATATCTTGTCTGCCAAAATCCTTTCTCTCGACCGTCTGTTAAATCGCTAAGAAATGAGGCAGAATTTGAGCTTTTATTAGAATCTGCCGATTCAGATATTGGACTTTCATTGTTTTCATTGAATGGTTGAGGTATATCTTGCGGCATTGCAACTGCTTATTAGGTTAAGAAATTGCAGAAGAATATATGCGATTGTATTTTCTGAGCTTGTAAACAGTACCTATTATGTTTTCTTTAAACTCGTTCTGTTTCCAATCCCACATATCACCAATTCCTAATTTATTAGCAATTATTTTTCTAAAAAATTGGCTAGGTATGTTATTATTGGTGGTTGCATAGGAAATGCCGGCTGAGTCCTTGTAATACAAATATGGCATACTTTTATTTGCATAATTGCAACAATCCTTGATATTGCTAATCCGTTCCCATTCGAAACCTACATTGAGAATTGATGCCTCTTTAATTAAATCAAAGTTGCAAGGTACAATATGCATGTGCGCATAATCAACACCACAACCTACTTTACTATTTTCGAGTACTGCTCCGTGTTCGAACAATATGTAATCCCCAAATTCTTCTTTAATAGTTACTCCAATTGTATTTATTAACTGTTCTAATTCAAAATAAATATCTTGATCATTGATCAATCCTAAAGATAAATAATGTCTTTTAGGAATAATCAATAACCAACCTTCTACCAATGCCCCAACTGATGGGATTACAACAAAGTTATCAGACTCTGCAATTACCTCATTGTAATATTCATCATCTAGAAATTTTTTAGTAAACATAATATAATTAGTCTTTCCCACCTGTAAATTACTACAAAGTTACACTGATACTAACAGATTTTACTCACACGAAATCCTAATATTTGATTTATGTGTATAAATTTTAAATTATTTACAATTTAATAGCGATAACTTAAAATTCAGTATTTGCTTGCAAAACTACTAGTTCGAATAATACAATCATTTTTCATTGGCATCAATTCTAAACTGCAAGCGATTTATTTCTTTCTTGAAATACGTAATTTTGTACTAACTATAAGCTATCCAACAATGAATGTTATCACAGATTGTTTTCCTGTCAACAAATGCCTGCCCTTGATCTCTCCTCCTGTTTATAGCCATGCATGTAGTAAGGTCATCCATTGATGGCGGGAGGAGTACCCGACGCAGGAGGGGGAGGTGGTAATTTTTACTTTTGAATTTACCAT
>JBQCGN010000131.1:0-5226 GCA_051955655.1 Candidatus Nitrosocosmicus sp.
TGCTAACAGATCCAGTGCTTGGAGTATTGCTAACAGATCCAGCTTTTACACTATTGTCCTTATTGTTGGAATTATTTTTGTGGTGGTGCTCTTTATGATGATGTTTTTTGTGGTGGTGCTCTTTATGATGATGTTTTTTGTGGTGGTGCTCTTTATGATGATGTTTTTTGTGGTGGTGCTCTTTATGATATTTGTCCTTAGCACTATCTGCAAAAGAAGGATGAAAATTAATTGAAGATAATGCGTTTGACATAATTGACGATAGAAGTATCAGAACAAGCAAATAAGCAATTTTCTGCCCTTTCACATATTACAGAATCAACTTACTTTTATTTCAACACTATCATTTTACCATTATATTTAAAATTTTTATTTTTTTTAAATAATTTAGAAAATAATTTTAAACATTAATTAATAATTACTTTTATATGGGAAAAATTTAGATAATATAATAATATTAGATAATCAGTAAATTATTAATTTATATAAAATATTTAACCTTTATAGAATATATCTTTTATCTAAAAACTAGAACTTTTAACATTATTTATTCAATACATATGCGAACAAATTATTATCTCATCGGCAAACGGTTTAATATAAATAATAAATCCAAATAAACATCTAAGGTAAAGTAGATTAGTTAATTCATACAATAATCTTTGAATTATAATATTCAACTAAATGCATAATTTACTTTAGATCTTTCTAGTTTATGCTTATTTTGTAAAATTTAATATTAACCTAAGCGCTGATCTGATTTGAAATTGTTCCAAGATCTCGAATTCTCATGGTAATCCTAGGCACAATTCTTTCAAAATATCCAATAATTTTTTTAAATTATATCATTAGGTCGGCGATCCGAGTATTATAGAAAAAATTATGCCCCTTATGACTTGAAATAATCTTTTCATTGCATTGAATCTAATTGTACGATTCATGCTTTGGTTTCTAAGAGATAAGTTACAAATACTTTCTAAATACTTTCTGCATTTCCTCAACATCACATTTTTCTTCATGCAAAATATTCATCATGTAAAATATTATTATTATTTATTGAAATTGACAGTTTAATTGGTTGAATGTATCAAGATAAAGAACATTATAAAATCAATTACTTTATTCTTATTTTAAATATAGCACATACAATCAAAAGACATTGTATTCAATAGAATTAGGAACTAGAGAATATTAATAGCAACTAAACTATAAGTACTTTATTTAGTAATATTAAAATTTCAGACATTTAAAGATATAAATAAATAGAATAAGAATTGTCAAGAGAGCAAAAACGCATTGAATGGTTGATGCAGCAATATGTAAAAGACATAGACAATGAGAAGAGAATAAAGATTTTTAATGAATTAAAAACATATGGAAATAAAGGTATTGAAGCTATTTCCGAGTTAATAAAAATTACTGGCAGTGATGATTTAATAGTTTACGGATTAGGAATAATAAAAAATTCTAACGATCATAACACCTCAAAAGATATCCAATAACCGATTTTAATTAAAAGAGTAATTATTAATTTAAAAATAAGTTAGATCTATCCATAAGATTCCACCTTTATATCAAATGATCCGTCTTTTCTTTTATTTCTCTCAGTGACAAATCCTTTTGGAATCAAATAGTCTAACACACCGTTGATTGTATCCTGCCAACCGCATACATAAAAGGAGGTATTCTCCGGAGTCATCGTCTCTCTAACAAGATCTTCTAGCATAGATTTATCTTGTCCTGGTTTTGGTATTAGGAATGATTCTACTTTACCTTTATGTCCACCCCATGCTCTGTTTATCCATTCTTCAGGTCTACTTATACTTGCTCTATAACGAAAATTCCAGGTGTCTTTTCCCTTGTCAATACTTTTAAATTCCAAATCAGTTAATAATTCACGGTAAATTAATTCATCCATATAATTGGCACCATGTAAAACAATTATTTCCCTTTTAGTTCCAATTGCTTCTAAATACAAAGAAAAGGAAATAAAAGGTGCAAGTCCAGTATCTCCAGCTATTAATACCATTCTCCTATTGTCCGGATCACCATTAGTCATTTTTTCATTAATTGTAAACGTTCCAGCAGGCTTTATCCAAAATATACCGCTTCCTTCCTTCAAATCAAATAATTGAGTAGTACCTTTTCCAGGGACGGGTCGTTTTAGCCAACGGATAATTAACTCAAAATGCCTTTTTTGTTGAGGCGGTGAGGCAATGGAATATGCCCTGCGATCAATTTTGTTTTCCTCAGGATTGAATATTCCTAGAGTGAGGTATTGTCCAGCTTTGAAATCAGGAACTTGACTTTCATTAGGTGCTATTCGAAAAATTGCAAGATCCTCTTTTAATAATCCAATATATGATATTGTTCCCTTATAATCAAGCACCATTATAATTATTCTTTATATTAATTTTAATTAATCATTTTCATATAAATACCTTAATTTAACTATAAAAAAAATCAAATGTAGTTGACATAAAATATACAAAAAATAAAGCGACCTTTTTTTAATATTAGTATTTCCTATTAAATATGCCTGTAAAATATATGGCTAAAAAAAGGTGAAGTATTGTGTTGATATTTATTAATATAATAATTTACTAGAACATACAAGATAGACAATATTTTCAAAAGTTTATTACTTTTTATATGAATATAATAGCGTGTCTGAAGAAAATCCTACAACATACAAGACACATTTTAGACAAGTACCTGGCTTAGGGTTAACAGCAGTAGTACCTAAGGAATGGTTAAATAAAAAAGTAAAATTTGAATTCAGAGAAAAAGAATACGAAAAATATGTATCTTATCGAGGTAGAAGATCAATTATTTGTGTGGAAAATAAAACATCCAATGGTGGCCCTGTAACAATTAAATTGATAAGTTAAATATGGCTAAAACACAGCAAAAAACATCGGCTTATTAAAAATTAAGATATAAAATAAATTTTCATTATATTGTTGTAGTATTATTCAAAGCGTTACGCGACTATTACTGGATTTAACCGTTTGCATTTTTATACTATTTAATGACCATTCAGTAAATAACATTGATAAACAAACAAATAAACACAAATCAACGTGTATAACAAATAAAGATAAAACAATATACTAGAGAACATAAATAGGTATAGACTAATTTATTTTGAAAATTTCCTCCTATATTATTGCTACACCAAATAATAGCAGCTGCAAGAGAAATTAAAGTAATGTAAAATCAAATTTTAAAAGTGAAAATCAAATATCAACTAATCATTTGAAACTATCAATAAATAAAAGAGCATCATATATTAGCAATAATATATGGCAGATAACAATAGTTTAACTCCTAAAGGATATCACACAATAACGCCATTACTAAAAATAAAAGAACCTTTAAAGTTAATAGAATTTCTCAAACAGGTATTTGAAGCAAAAGAAATTAATAACACTCAACAAAAAAATGAGAAACGTTTTGATATTAAAATTGGCGATTCTGTAATAATGATATCTGATTCCATAAAAGAATTGGAATCTTTGCCATGTTCATTTTATGTATATGTTAATGATGTAGATCAAGCATACAATACAGCACTTAAACATGGAGCAACTTCTTTAAGGGAGCCAAAAAATGAATCTCATGGAGAACGTTGTGCGGGTTTGAAAGACATATTTGGAAATCAGTGGTGGATTGCATCTTCAAACAAGAAAACTACAGAAGAAGAAACTTTAGGATATACATCTGATTCTTATGCAGAAACAGATCAAACCTTTAGTATATGAAAGAATACTTTTATTTATAACAAATGATTCTTTGGGTAAAATTGGTTTTTTTAAAAATTTTTTCTTTCCTTTTATATCTTTGAGTAATTTACTTTTGATCATCCTAACCTAATGATAAAGTTGTTATTTGCCAAGGTATCATCGGATCAAAAAGATAAAATTTTAATTATATTATATCACAGGTAAATTTAATTCAGAAAAAAGAGATTATTCTGCAATCTAAATCTAGGCAATAATCCATGTTTTCTTACATATGAAACAAGAAATGGCTTTTGACATCATATTACTCCATTGTTAATAAATACGGGTCAAGTTAAGTATCATCTCCTTTCACATTGTTCTATTATTTGAAATACTAAAATCAGGTATGACTTTTCCTAAAAACTCTGCAAATAGTTTCTGCAGAAGCATTTTAAATTAGAGTGAGGTTTCTTCTAAGATAATATTCTAGCAAGTTCAAACAATAGGAGATATGCTAGAGCAGTAATAGTATAATATAGAAGGTCAAATCAAAATTTATCAATTACTTTTAAAAAAATGTTTAATTTAAATCCACTCACTAAAATAATTATTTACAGAATTAATGGTTTAATCGTGACAAAATTAAAGTAGAATATAAAGAAATACAAAGCCGATCAAGTCAAAATATAGTACATATTTCCTATAGATATTGAACTAATATTTTGAATTTACAAACTATAAAACTATAATTTGTTATTAGACATTAATAAAAAGCACCATATACTTTTGTAGAATAATTTTTGATTGATTACAAGCATTACAAGGGTAAAACAATAAGACATGTCGAATATTACCTATACTATTACAAGATTTTAAAAAATCATTATTATTTAAAAAGAACGCATCACTATTTTTTCAAATTGATTAAATTATTTTTCATCTTTTCTAATTTCTTAAATATCAATTTGCTATCATCATACTCCTCAACGATTTTAGTCCATGATAGTTGCAAATCCTTTTCTATTTTTTTATCGATTGATTCAGCATTATCATCAAACTCTATTATAGTAGATTCTAAACCTAAGCTATGATTAACAAGTTTTACCTTAAAGCCTTCGTTATTTTCATTTGATTCTGTTTCTATATACAATCTAAAACTTTTAAATGAATCATCTTTTGGATTATAAATTATTTCCAATCCCATACTCTACATATAGATACTGTTAATTTAAATTAAGTAAAATAATAAATGAATGACTAATTTACATCATTTAGATCTGTAAAATATAAAAAAATAAATGGATGAAAGTCCAAAAGGAATGCCAAATCAATTCAAAATATACTCATCAATAAATAAAATAAAATAAATAAAATAAACACGATATCAACAAGATATACATGTATTTAGAATAATTAACCACAAGAAAGACAAAAAAGTAGATAGCAAATACACTAATTAAAATAAAATACTTACGCAAATTCAAGGCCATAGTCTTATAAG
>JBQCGN010000132.1:0-8959 GCA_051955655.1 Candidatus Nitrosocosmicus sp.
ACATATTTCTATAACATTTAAAGGGTTACTGATTATGGTGGCCCCAGTTTTATCTTCGATGATTTTTTTATTAATACTAAAAGAACTCAATTCGATATCTGAACCTATATAAATTAAATCTATGTAATTGTCGTTACATAAATCAATTATATTCTCAACAAATTGTTGACTTTCTGGTTTTTGTATAATAGAAAATTCATCGGACCTGTACAGCCCAGCAGAATCATAAATAATGTCGGTTCCAAGGATGTTATATTGATATTCTTTATTTTTAGAAAATTTGTTATGATATTTTAATGATTTAATTATTCCCTGAGCAACAATTCCTCCAACTGAAGTAACTATTACCTTAATTTTTCTCATCCGTGATAGCTGATTTTAATATCAAAGGGGATGAAAAATCATTATTTTTAATAAGATTCCTTGACCACAGTTCTGCTATATTTTCCATACCAAAGTTGACTATATAATCAATTATGCATGGCCTTAATGTTAGTGCATTACTTGCTTTTACGGCAATTTTAGTTTTGGATTTCAATCTTCTCTGCTCGTTTTTATAAATCATTAATTCCTTCAACAGGGTAGTTAAGGTTTCCTTGCTATTGTAAAATTTATCTCTTTTTGAAATTACTGGCACAATCTTTTCACGATATTCTGAAATTTTGTTATACGCATCTATTAAAAATGAAGAAATGTTACTTATGTCGTTTTGATTCAGTAAATCTAATGCCTCCCTTTGAGCAAATCCTTTATACACGTCAATAGCAGGCCATAACAATAAAAGCGGCATTTTTATTTTTAAGGCATCAAACACGTTTTTGCCTATTATTGTATAACCTAAGCTTCCACCTGTTCCTGTAACATAGCTTGCAATTTGTAACTCTCTTGATAATAATAGTAATATGGGTATTGCTCTAGGAGATACCCTGTTTAGATTTTCGTTGGGGATATCTATTTCATTGTTTTTACCAACCCTTAAAGTCAGATCTCTTTTACATGAAATGCATTTTCCATTGAGATCTATGTGGCCGTCTGCCTTTTTCTTAACGGTGGTGTATCCCTTACTTCCACATGAACAATTTAGCCATAAAGGCGAGTATTTGCTAGAGTTTGAACTGATGCCTTTAGAAATTCCATGATTTTTAAAAAATAACTCTGATTTTTCTAAAGAATTTATGTATGTTTGAGAATTGGATATTAAAAAATTATAACCGTCATTAAAAGTGTTATATAAATCAGATAAATTAACAAATAATGTTTTGTGACCCCATACATCATTTATGAGTTTTGACATAATAATTGAATTGAAGTTAGAATAATTATCAGCAATTGATAAAGAATCCTCTACAATATTCCAGAATTGTCTCATGTTATCGGAAACTTTTTTCTTTTGAGATTTGGACAATGATTTGTCGTTTTTAATCCATAAATATATTTGATTTTCCCAATAATTTACGACAGAATGTGTAGGAGGCTCTGAGTTACATATAAGTTTCCATCTTTTAAGCTCGTTCATTGGATATCTAATGTCTAATATCCCCGATGCATTTCTAACACTAGGAAGCTTTGCAACATGAACCCAGCTGTCGTCCATAAAGTCATGATCTATTACTAAAAATAAAGGCAATAAGGGCTCTTTTGAATTTTTTAGGTGTTCTGAAAGAATTTGTAAGAGTACAATTTTTTTAAATACACCACTAAAAGCAAATAGGTTTGGTTGATGGATTGCAACTATTATTTTTATGTTTTTATCACACAGCATCTCTAATTGTGATTTAACTTTATAGGTTAAGGTACCTGCTTGTTGATGAAAATTATATATAGACTTTTTAAGATTTTCTCTGTTCTTGAAGATATTATCGCCAACTTCAGGAACAGGTACTTCGCTTAATCTTTTTAACGCCGTATTAAAAGAGGAAGGTATGGATCTAATAAAATTACTTAAATTTTGATTATTGATCTGTAAATATTTTGTAAAATTAGAGTTAAATAATAAATTTTCGTCCATTGCTGTTGCCGTTATGCTTGCCAAAGTCGTTAACCATAGATTTGGTATAAAGGTTTCCTTTTTAACTATTCTTCACTATGTTCTATAAAATTTATAAGATTTTTTATACCATTAAAATTTCCTATTTGATTTAAGGAATGAGCATCGCTGCCCAAATGAAATTTTACTCCCTTATTCTTGAATACTTTGATAAATTCCATTGGAGGCCTTTTATATTTTGCGTTCAATTCGATAATTTTATCATTGGAATATATTTCCTCGCTAAGTATACTCAATTCCTTTGAATCTAGAGAAAATTCGGGTTCAGGTGCCAGATGACCAATTACATTCACATTTTCGTTTCTAATGGCTTTTATCAATGCATTCAGCCATTTTTCTTTTTCATGATATTTTGTGTGAAAACTTGCTATAATAAAATAATTTTTGTTTAAATATTCTGATGGACAGTCCACATTTCCATCCGGAAGAATCTTTGCCTCAAATCCCTTTAGGATTTTAATATCTGTAGAATTTTCAAATTGTTTTAGTTCTTCCAAATACTTTTCTGTCCAATCAGACGTGGACCTAACATGTTCGGTAAAGGCAATTTTTTGTAATTTCAGATCATTTGCTTTTTTTATAATATTGGGAATTGTTAAATCTTTACTAGAATGATCGTTGTAATTGCAATGAATATGATGATCTTCTTTTATATTTAACAATAATTATATACGAAGTAACAATGTTAATTACCATATAAATATTGAATGTAATTATTTTCAAAAATATTTATATTCTCTAAATAAATAGATATTCAAAAGCGGATGTTGTTTGGGTAGAATAGTTTCAAATGTTTTAGTTCCTGGTGCGTCAGCTCCTGCGGGAATTAACACTATAAAATCATTGAAATACTCTGATTTCGATGGTAAGATACTATCTACCGATTCAAATGTATTGTCAGCAGGTTTTTATCTGTCAGACTATAAAGAGGTAATTCCTGAGGCAGAAAATGGAAATTATCTGGATGTGTTGTTCAGTATAATTGAAAAATACAAAATTGATTTGTTAATGCCATCTTCAGGCTATGATATTTTTCCGTTTAGTGAGAATAAGGATAAGCTAAAGCAAAAAGGCGCTGTTGCAGTAATTAGCGATAGAAAAATATTAGAAATATGTAGGGATAAAATACTCACTTATAGTCATTTGAACAAAACCTTTGAATTGCCATTTACAACGGAAAAAAAGGAAGAAATTACTGAGTTTCCAGTTATTTCAAAACCTCGTTATGGTAAAGGAAGTAGAAATATTATTAAAATTAATGACTATAAGGAGTTAGAATACATTTCTTCAAAGTACACCGACATGATTTATCAAGAATATCTTCCAGGAGACGAATATACCATAGATGTTTTATCTGATATGGAATCAAATCCTTTAATATCTGTTCCGAGGATAAGATTACAAACTAGAGTCTGAATATCTACTAAAGGTAAAATTATTTTAGATAAGCAATTGATTGAAGAATCGTTTAAAATTGTTAAATTCCTCAATATCGTAGGGCCATGTTGTATGCAAGTAAAAAAAGATAAAAAAAATAACTTTAAGCTTGTAGAAATTAATCCTCGTCTTGGAGGAGGGACTATTTTCTCAACATTGGCAGGAGCAAATTTTCCCAAGATGATCGTAGATATCGTTGAAGGTAAAAAAATAAAGATACCCAAGATATCAGAGATAACAATTCTAAGATACTTTGAAGAAGTTATAATAGATGAAAAAAAAAATACTATTTACAGAGGAAAAGATTTGATCGCAGGTAATGTATTTCATTCATAACTTTATCTAAATAATCTTCACTTGTTGTATTCATGTGGTTTTTACCAAAAATTGACAATTTATCTAGTTTGTAAATTATATTACACGGCCACATTGCTGTGAGATGCATGACAATAACACTAAAGCCTATGATCAGGCCAGCTGTTACCAAAACTACGTCAAAATGCTTGATCATTTTTCTAATTTTGCTTTTTCTTCTTTAGATGAAATATTCTGATTCATCTCCAAGCAGATTTTCTTATTGTGATTGCAGCATAAAATATTAACCATGTGTAAATAAAAGTAGATATCATTGAAAAAAATGGTCTATATAACCAATTT
Organism: Candidatus Nitrosocosmicus sp.; assembly: GCA_051955655.1. Classification (GTDB taxonomy): domain Archaea; phylum Thermoproteota; class Nitrososphaeria; order Nitrososphaerales; family Nitrososphaeraceae; genus Nitrosocosmicus. Next base: position 4,142 of record JBQCGN010000132.1, read on the forward strand.
TTATCACCAGGATTTCTTAGCCTAAAGTCCACTGCCAATATCATACCTGTAAAGAGAATTCCTGAAAACCACACAATAGGTGTAAGATAATCACCAAAAAAAGGCATTAAAAATACTGTTTTGGCAACAACATAGGGCCTAAAAAATCTCATTGAAGTTTGTAGATAGTATAAAAGCGCAAGATAGAAAGGTCTTTTCCAAAAGTATCCTCCTGTGGAAAATATACTTCTAATAAAGCTCTTTCTCCATCTGATCTGTTGCTTTACAAGAGATAATAAAGTCGAAGGCACTCCACATGTTACTCTAATATGTTGAGAATATCTTATTTTCCAATAGCCATTTACATCATCTTTTGATTCGATTTTTTGATTCTTTTTATTATTAAAACCATTTTGATCCTGTTCTAAATCTTTTATTGGATACGGTGGCTTTGTAGTTAATACATGGGCTGTCATCCTCCGATCGGTACAGAATTTGAATTCTATTCCTAGAAATTTATCATGTGCCCATTCGTGAAAAAAGTTCTGTATAGCTTCTCTTCTATAAAAGCTTAAAGCACCCGAGCAACAGGTGACTGATGAAAATGAGCTTTCATAACCTTTTATAGCTCTGCTTGATGCATCTGCATAAACGTCTTGACATTTTTCCAGGAAATGATCAAAAAATTTGCCTTTGTGATTGTTTCTGACTCTTATATGGGTAGCCACAGCCCCTATTTGTGGATCTGAATACATTATTTTTACTGCTTTTTCTGCTGCATCCAAATCCATGTTGCAATCGCTGTCCATGAACGCATAAATAGAACCGTTTGCTATCTTGCTTGCTTCTTCTATTGCTCTCTTCTTTCCAATACTCTTTTCAATGTCTAGTATTGTAAAATTATTATTTTTGTAATCTCTTTTTAATTTGTGTAATATGCTTCCGGTGCTATCTGTGCTTCCATCGTTAATTACTATAATTTCTTTCTTTTCATATGTCTGTTCTAAAGCTGATCTGACACAGATTTCAATACTTTCTTCCTCGTTTTTTACTGGTATTACAATAGAAACCAAAGGTAAATTATCTTTTGGAATCTGTAGATCATGTACTTCAACATACGGATCTTTATATTTAAAATAAGAAAAAATTAATACATTAAATAAAAGGAATGAAGTCAGTACGCTGTATAATCCTACCGCCCTATCAATAACAAAAACAGCCAGGTACATCTTTATTACCAAAATTACAAGAACAGCACTCAAAATCAGGATTCTTACTAGCCAACCTTTTCTATCTAACTCTTTTAATTTAAAATATAAAGGCGTATCTTGCAATGTCAATTTCCAAACAACCTGTAACAGATGTATTTACCAAAAGGGTTTTATTACTTTTTTTATAAAATTTTGAGTTTCTATTAATACTATAATTTATTAGAAATTTTTTTCTTCAATTAGTATAATAAATTGAAAATAGTTCTTTATGTTGAACAAAACCTAGTCCCAACGCATTCTTTCAGTTTCCCTGTCGCTTTTTGAGGATTTTTTCCAGTCTTTATAGTGAGTTTTGCACAAGTAAACTCTCTTTTTTGAATTATCAAAATCCAAATCAGGCGACATCTTTGCTTTAGATAAACTCATAGATCTTTCAGCAGATTCATCACATTTCAAAACACTGCAGGTTATGCCTTTCTCTACCTTGCCCATTAAATTGCAAAAGAAAATGTGATATAAAAAAGTTGAGAATTCCGCTATAATGTAAAATACTCTGCCAAAGGATTATGAACTACAATTGCAGCAGTAGAATATTCAGGATTTATCTGACCGCTTTCAGTCAGTGTCATGCCGTTTAATTCAGGACTTATTAATTTCCATACAAGAAAATGCTGTGTGATGTCAGGACAACTTGGATATCCCCAGCTATATCTTAAACCAGCACCTGAAGATGCATTTGGGATCGCTTTCAAGTTTAACTCTTTTTTAATTCGTAAATTTATCCAATCTGCAAGTGCTTCAGCAGTTTCCACAGCAAGCCCGTGCAAATAGTAAGCATCAGAATATCTGTTATCGTTATTCCATTTTTCTATTATTTGGGCAACCTTATTTCCAACTGTAACTGCCTGAAAAGCCACTATATCATCTGTTTCACTATCAAAATAATCTGCGAGACACAGGTGCTTTTGTAAAGTTGACCGAGGGAATGCAAAAGTTATTTTGGAGTCATTATTTTCCTTATCCTTATATTTTACCAAAAGATTGTTTTGGTCAACTTTTTTGCATTTAAAGTAGCCATAAACCGCCTGAGGCTCAAACAAATCTTCTTCAATAACTTTTCTTTTCCATTCTTCAAATAAATCGTCAAATTCTTTTTGAAGGTTTGAAGCACTCTTCCCTCTAAGTCCCCAAGATAAAACAAATAATGATTTTTTATTTAAAAGATTCCATACCCCGTCTAATGGAATATCCTTTTTAGAAAATCTAAAAGGACAATTTATCCTAGGTGGTACAGGCTTATCTTTGACTGGCGTTACACTGCTTTTATATTTAGAATCCATCCCTTCTGTAGACTTGTCATCATATTTTCTTTCATTCCATCTTTCTATCTTCTTTTTCCAATTTTCAATAAATTCTTGTTTGTTGTCTGACATGATGTTGTTCATCATTTTTAACCCGTCAAATGCTGTTTTGCAATAAAATATTCCCGATTCGTAAATTTTTCCATCGCCTTTTGCAATTCTATTAATATAATCACTATTTATGGCAGCCCCTCCGCATAAAATGGGTATTTTAATGTTATTTTCTCTTACAAAATCAGCAAATAATTGCATCTGTTTTGAGGTCGACACCAGTAAGGCTGATAGCCCAACTACATCTGCTTTTATTTCATTTATTTTATTTACAATTGTGGGTATTGGAACCTGCTTTCCCAGATCAAAAACCTCGTAGCCATTGTTGGAAAGTATTGTTTTTACTAGGTTTTTGCCGATATCATGCACATCTCCATATACTGTGCAGAGGACAAGTTTACCTTTGCTCATACCTTCTTGTTTTATCAAATATTTTTCAAGCTCAGACACTGCCGCCTTCATACATTCGGCAGATTTTAAAACAAAAGGAAGAATCAGTTCTCCTGCACCAAATTTATCTCCTACTTCCTTCATTGCAGGTAGCAAGATATCGTTTAAGGTTTCTACAGCAGCACTATGCATATCTTCTTTTGTTGATTCCAGTTTAACTGAAACTAATTCCTTGTTATCATTTTTGATTTCAATAATTTTCATTGCTTTTTTATCTTTAATCTTATCTGCAATAGCAAAAACAACATCTGTTTCTATACCCTCTTTTAGTCTATTGACAATTCTAAAATAACATTTTTTACTATAAGGCCAATCATTATCTAATTCTGTGACTTTTTGCTTTGATGATGAGGATGATGATGATACGTTTGAAGAGGACTTGGAACTAAAGTATGAGATCAATTCAGAAAGTGCATTCTCCTTTGTGTTAAAAATAAGATCTTCGCAGAGTTTTTTTTCAGTTGAACTTATTTGTGGATATGGAATTATATCTTTTGGATTGATAATAACTGTATCAAGTCCATTTTTAAGAGCATGATATAAAAATACTGAATTAAGAAACTTTCTTGCCAGAACAGGAAGCCCAAAGCTGACATTGCTAAGTCCCAATGTTGTTAGGGCTTTAGGATACTTTTCTTTTACCATTTTGATCCCGTTTAGAGTATTGAGCGCAGAGTCTTGATACTCTTTTTCACCAGTTGCAAGAGTGAATGTTAAAACATCGAAAATTAATTGCCATGGTTTTAGACCATATTCTATTGATTTTTCATAAATCTGAGTGGCAACCTGAACTTTTTCATCGCTGGTTTTGGCCATTCCTAAAGGGCCTATACACATTGAGATTGAAGGGGACCCAAATTTTTTCATTATGGGAATAATATCATAAAATCTACTGCCATTTCCTTCTAGATTAATGGAATTAATTATTGGTATGCCTGGAATTTGTTTTAATGCAGCGTGAACAACTTTACTATCCGTAGAATCAATAACCAGAGGAGACTCAATCTCAAGGCTAAGTCTTTTTACCAGTTTTATCATAAAGTCTAGTTCATCTGATCGTTCAGTTGTTGCTACACAAACATCTATACAATGAGCACCATTTTCTGCTTGCTCCCTTGCTATATCTATCAAACCATCAAAATCATTTTCTAAAACCATTTTTTTTGCCTTTTTTGAGCCTTGAGAATTTAGTCTTTCTCCAATAATCAGAGGACGAGGTTCTTGAAAGAGATCTATACTGGTTAAAGCGGAAGATACCTTAGGTATGTTATTATAAACTTTTTTCATGACTGTCTATCCATTATTTAATCTCTAAAATAATTTGCGTTATCCTTTTTTAATGTGTTTCATCTAACATGTGTCTCAAACTAGTAATATGATTGGGATCAGTACCACAACAACCGCCGATCAATCTTATTTTTCTGTATTTTCTAGTAAAATCTGATAATTTTGACGTTATTTCGTGGGGAGACATTAAATATTTAGCTTTTCCGTTTTCGTTTATTGGCATACCTGCATTTGGCATTATCAAAATAGGCAATTCGTTTTGTTCACAAAGCCATTGGACACTCGGCGTCATTTCAATTGGCCCTGTAGAACAATTTAATCCAAATATGTCGATATCTAAATTACTTAAAGTTACATAAGCTGCTTGTACATTTGATCCCAGAAGCATTTTACCGTATTGATCAAGCGTTACATTTGAGATTAAGGGAAGGACTTTATCAGATTTTTTCATTGCTCTAAAGCATCCTTCAATTGCTATT
>JBQCGN010000133.1:0-2764 GCA_051955655.1 Candidatus Nitrosocosmicus sp.
AATCAATTTCTTTATTCCAATTTGAACAAGTCTATTAGGTTTTGTAACAAATGCTCTCCCCTATATAATGCCTGTATCCCACAAGTCTCTCATAAGCCAGCTGTCTTCATTTATTAGCTCTCCTGAAAAAGATCTATAGTCCATCCATGACTTTAGTTCTTTGTATGTCTCTGCAGATATGAAAGAGAAATATTCGTCTTCCTCCACCGCATAGACAATAATTTTAGCAGCAACAACTTTACCATCTTTCTCTATTGGCCTAATGTGACCCCACTTTAAGTAGTCCCACGCTCCAAGGCGAATGCCTGAAGAGGCCATCGTATAGATAATTGCCTTTAGTCTTCTGTCCGGATATTCCAGCAGCTTTCTTATTTCTTCAATTGTAGTGATGCTCTTTAGATAGTTTCTTACGGTTGAACATGTTATTTCCTTTCTGTTTGCTCTACCAAGCTGAAACTGCATAAACTTTAAGACATTATTAAAGACCCATTGGTCACCTTCAAACCTTGCTTTATTGACGAATGAAATGCTCTTATCTTCTATTGTTTTCCCCTCCATTGCCAAAAAGTCAAAGAATTTTTCAAGCCTTTTAGTATACTTTTGTCTTGTCACAGGCGATTTCATCGCATACAAATATAGTGACCATACATCTTGTTCACTTTTAATATTTTGATATTGGTTTTCTACCACTGTTTTGCTTACACCTTATTATTGGTAGAATCCCTTTAAAAGCTCCTTTATCGTAACGGGCCCGGAGGGCTTCGATCCCTCGACTTCCGGCTGACTTCCTTATCGTTAGAAGGCAGGTGCTCTGTCCATGCTGAGCTACGGACCCTAATTCGTCTTGACCTTTTTTCCTTATAAAATTGTTAGCCTTTATATATAAAATAAACAATAATAAAGTGGTGAAAATAATAATTGTCTAATAAATTAGTCATAGTAATATCATTAGAATTCCTGAGGAGAAATAATATTTGCAATCAAAAAGTAATAATCTAAATGAAGATAATCCCAATAATAATAGTAAAAATTTATTCGATGTAGAAAAATTTCAATCATTATTTGAAAGTTTTTTAAAACAATTAGCTGAAGTAAATAGCCTCGCATCTTTGGGACCGTTTACTTCGTTAATGGAGGACTCGAAGGTAAATTTAAACAAGCTCAAAGAACACGGGAATTTATTAGTCAGATTTCAATCTAACCTAAATTTATATATGTCGACAATGATAAATGCATATTTTTTGGCAATAAATAAATCTGCATCTTCTGCAAAAGAAGGAATGACATCAGAGGAATTTAGAAAAATAACCATAAATAGTTTTGAAGAAGTATTCTCTACAATGTACGAGTCTCCCGAATACTCCATAACTTATAATAATTTGATCAATTCGATCATTGATCTGAATAGAAATTATCAAGGATTTATCGATGCTAATCCATTTTTATTTAAACAAAATCAACAACAACTTACAAAAGAAGAAAAGGATTTATTATTTTACAACTTGTATGAAATTAAAAAACTTTCTCTTGATATAAAAAAGAAATTAAATGAGAACAAAAATGAATGAAATTATTTTTAAACAATTCTTAAAGGATTACACTTTATTTGTAAAAGACCCAGACAATGCAGTAAAGTTACAAAAGATGAGAAGTCTTTTATCGGGTATCGAAAATATAAAAACTGGGTTAACAGAATATGAAATCATTAGGGAAACACCACTCTTTCGACTGTTACATTACAAACCAATAAAAGAACAGGCATATGAAAGCCCTGTATTAATTGTGTATGCATTAATAAATAAATCTTATATCTTTGATCTGCAAGAAAATAGAAGTTGGGTTAGAAATCTTCTTGATCAGGGTTTAAACGTATACCTTCTTGATTGGAAATCCCCTTCAAAATTAGATAAATTTACTACCATTGATGATTATGTAAATTATTTTATATATGAATGCGTAGAACAAATAAAAAAAATTGAGAATGTAAAACAAATATCTCTACAAGGCTACTGTATGGGAGCTACAATGTCTTTAATGTATACATCCCTTTATCAAAAAAACATAAGGAATTTGATAACAATCGCTCCTGTTGTTGACACTGCAAAGGATAAATCCGTTATCAAAAATATGGCACAGTTTATGGATGTTGACAAAGTCTTATCTCAACATGAAAACTTTCCAGTAGAATTTCTTTATCTTGTATTTTCCATACTAAAACCATTCAAGCAGAATGTAAACAAATATTTCAATTTATTTGACAATTTGGAAGATCAAAAATTTGTGCAAAACTTTTTGCGCATCGAAAAATGGATATATGATACTCCTCCTATTGCTGGAGAAGCTTTCAGACAATGGGTTAAAGATATTTATCAGAAAAATCTATTAGCAAAAAATAAGCTAATTATTGGTGATTCTAAAATAAACTTATCTGACATAAAGGTACCTATTTTAAATGTAGTAGCTGAGGCAGATCACCTAGTGACTCCGGATTGCAGTATATCGCTTAATGATTTAATTTCAAGTGAGGATAAAAGTTTAATGAAATTTCCGACAGGCCACGTTGGTCTAATTGCTAGTGGTTTTTCACAAAAAATGGTATTACCGAAAATAGGCAAATGGATTAAAATGCATTAATTTTAGGATGTAGTAGTTGTTTTATTCTTTTTCCTTGTTATTGGTATGATTATAACTTGAACTAGGTCACCTTCTTCAATTCCAAGGGCTTGTCTTTCCGCTTCAGGAATTGAAATTCTGCCTCCCGTTT
>JBQCGN010000134.1:0-2635 GCA_051955655.1 Candidatus Nitrosocosmicus sp.
GATTTTATCTTGATTTGGTTCGTATGCATTACACCAGCCATGAGGTGCAATTACTTCCGAAACCTTACCAAACACATCAGGACCTTTTTCTTTTACTATCATGCATCTACCACCCATTGTATCAAGCCAATATGTACAGTTATAGCAAAAATAACCTTTATGTAAATCAGAGTCTTTGAATTCATCACATTCGATATACGCTGTTTTTAGCTTGCTTGCCTTTCTTGCTTTGGTTATATTTTCCACAACGTCTGCAGCTTTTTCAATAATATTTTTATCTGACACCTTTTTTATCATCTCCTCCCTTTTATTCTACATCTTCTTCAAACGGCATCCACAAATAACATATTCCATGAGGTGCGATATTGCCAGAAACTTGTCCGTATATATCCATTCCTTCATCAGTAACCAAGGTACAATGATTTGGTTTTAAAAAATATACACAGTTATAGCAAAAATAACCTTTCTTTGCATCTGCATTAGCAAGTTTATCTATTTCCATATATCCTACTCTTGCTTTTGGTAATTTTTTTAGTTTAGTTGCCTCTTGAGGTATGTTTTGAGTAGAAACAAAAGAATTTGGTGATGATTGATATTCTCTCTGTGATACCATATTGAACTAATAATAATCATAAAACAAACTATAAACAATAGATACCAATTCCCAGTATTGTCCTTCAAATAAAAAAGGTAAATTAAAAATCCATGGAAACAAGGTTTATTAAAAAAAAGGTTTATTTTGTGCTATTTCCACCTAACATGCTTTTTAAGCCTTGCATCATATTATTTGCAGCATTGGAAATAGTTTTTCCTGTTTGATTTAATGCTGCACCTGCGCCTTGAGCTACATTTTGTGCGCCTTGAGAAGTATTATTCATTGCTGCACCTGCGCCTGCCTTTGTTTCATTAGCTGCTTTACCGGCGCTTTGAGAGGTATTATTCATTGCTGCACCTGCGTTTTGACTTGCATTTTGTGAAAATACAGGTGAAGATCCAATGGTGCTTGCAGTTAAAACTGCCAGTACTGATGCTGCGACTATTGCTATTGTTAATACTATTTTAGTATCCATCACTTATAGAAAATAGAACTAAATTTTAAATTTTTGGGTTATAGACTCCAAATGTACATAATAAACACTATCAATCATCTAAACAAAAAACATCCGAAATTAAGGTGAATTAACGTTAATTTTAATCAAGATCTTATACTAAATTAATAAAATAAAAGGATAACTTGGTTTTGTATTTGTATAGATTTATTATAACGGATCTGGAACAAATTCAATAAATGTATAATAAATTGATCATTGAAACTGTTAATTACAGTCATTTTATAGACATGGCGTTTTTTTAGTCACTGTAGATATCATATTGAACAAATTTGCCAATTAAGTGATAAATAAAAATCAATGATATACTTAAAATGAAATAGTAGAAACAATGTTAAAAGAAAATATTATATCAATAATAATAGGTATATAGGAACAATTTAACAGAATTTAAATTAATAATTATGGCGGCCTGACATCAAATAAAATAAAAATGAAAAGGTGTACTGCGATTTAATTTTATATGTAGATGCACTCTAAAAATATCATATTTTCAAGTGTTTTTCGTTCCAGTGTTTGACAAATCTGTTTTGATTTTCCTCAAGTTTTTTGAGAAGATTCATGGTAAAATATAAGGAGAATTTGTTGGCAATTCTAGCGCATTGTGGGCAGTTATTAGTATAAGAGGATGAAAAACCATATGCCTCTGCAACAACGCATTTTTTTTGATGAAGAATTTGAAATAGCCACCTAAATCTTGTTAAAGATAGTAGAAATAGAGATGATCTTTTCTCTTTTAATCGTCCAGCCCATGTTGGAGAGATATCACCTAGTGATAAAGGATATGGATGACTATTAATTTGATCATCATATTGTAATGGCCGTTGCTGTTTTTGTTCTTTTTGTAGAGGATCAAAGATATTTTCATAATCATTTCTTTGAATCATCTAGTGATCAGTTATAAAAATATGCAGCATTGCATAAAAACTTCATCATTAAAAATTGTAAGATATTTCATTTTCAGTTTAAAGGCTAAATTAAAACATTTTCATTAGAAATATTAAGTCGTTAATTTGTTAGCATAACCATCGCATTTGTAAATTTTCTAGTCAATATAATTCTATAAAAAATAAGGAATAGATAACCAATATTATATTTCGGCAAGATGGCATAAGAACAACTGGACAAATAGATCAGTCAGTAGTCAAAATAATTAGAATTTACCTTATGTTTATTATAAATAGTAGAAAAACATCAGGATATATTGAATTAAATTTATTTAAATAAAAGACGTTAAGCCTTTTTTTTGTATAAAAAATAAATATTATTAGATTACATCCACATTATGTAAGGTAATTATACCATGATCATTTACCAATTGCTTTATTTGGGGAAGTAATGGTTCTAATTTTGATGCTTCTTTGACTACGTCAATCATCATTGGTTGACTTATCGTTAAACCTTCCAACTGAACAGCGGATTTACCGCTCTTTCCAAACCCATCAACACCAACTCAAACCAAAGCACTTGAAACCTTTGATTTAAAAGTCAATCAAGGTCTTTTCCAATCTTTTGCCTTTTACTTT
>JBQCGN010000135.1:0-2727 GCA_051955655.1 Candidatus Nitrosocosmicus sp.
TCTTTATTTGATAAAAATCTTGACAAACTAATTCTCTTATTAATTCGCTATACCATATCCATATTATTTAACTTTCAATACTAGTTTCTTGTTCATCATTATTATTAGCAGAAGTAGATAACATAGATTTTATTCTCTCCAATTTTTCGGTTACGATTAACTTTTTCCATCCAAAAGTAAAAGCACGCAACTCCTCTAAAGAAGTAGGCATTACATTTACCAATTCCACCGCCTCTTCAATTGTCAATTCTCCTTCTTTTATTAAAGATTCTATCATCATCTTTGCGTCATCATAATTAGTTTTAGAAAATTTTTTAGAATAATCGTATGTCCATCGTTGAATTTGATCCATTTCATCTAGGGATATTGAATCCAAAATTTTTTGTACTTCAGATAAAGTGACGATTTCTCGTTTTAAAATATCAGTCAATTTTAAGTAAACTCTCTTAGTCAGTTTTTGTTAATTGACGTATATGGTTAAATTTAGTTTGCAAATACTTTGGTTTATTTCCAAACATTACCATTACTTTCATAGTGCGCCTTCCAATTGATTCGATTGTACCTACTCGACCCTGAAACCGCCTATGCGGCATAGTATTATGCTCGCTTGGATCAATGTTTATAACTACTTTATCTCCTATCTTATAATTAATTAGCAAATACGATACGCCTATAACTTTGTTTGACTTTGTTAAAACCGATCTGGATTTTCTTCTAGTTCCGTGCGATGAGGGCATACATGATATTCACATTAACCCTAATAAAAATTATTTATTTGTTAATATCAAAGAAACACAATTTTTGGGATTTGATTTTAAAGACCAGTACGATTAATAGGATCAGAAATACCAATATCGCTAATTGTAAAAACAGCATCACTTTCAGCATGATATGGAGAATCAACCATCCTAGCTATTCTATTTCTACCGGATTTTCTCAAAAAAATTCTATAAGTACTAGAATGGGCAATGATATTTCCCCCTGCAGCTCTAAAAGAATTTCCATTAAAAACAGAATCTGGAGACGACTGAACCTGATTTGTTAATAAAACGGCAATTTCAAATGTTTCAGCTATACGCATAATTGCGTGAACTAATTTATTTAATCGCTGTTGTCTTTCAGAAAGGGCAGATAAACCTACGAATTCAGATCTATAAAGAGAAATGATAGAATCGATTACCATTAATTTTATGTTGTATGAATCTATAATTTTGCGGGATTCTGATAAGATCAGCTCATAATGTGAACTGCTATAAGCTTTGGCGACAATGATATTATCCAGTATTTTAACCGGGTCAAGATTCCTGAACCTCGAGATAGAGTCTATCCTTTCGGGCCTGAAAGTATTTTCTGTATCAATATATAATGCATTTCCCTTTAATCCACCACTAGAATAATCTTGTTGAACCATAATGCTAGCAGTATGACATAATTGTGTTTTTCCGGTTCCATATTCCCCGCATACTTCGGTAATTGATTTCGTTTCTATACCACCTCCCAATAATTTATCGAAATTTTTTGAACCTGTAGAAATTTTGCCAATATTTTTACGTTTATAATAAATAGTTGTTGCAGGAATAAACTGTTTTTCAATTACTCCTATTCCTTCCAAAGTCGTTAAGGCCCGATTATAAATTACTAATGAATCATCTATATCGATTCCAGTCTCTAAAGCCAGTTCAAAGGGTCCTCGAACTACCAGATCTTTTAAAGAATAAAAGCCAGATTTTTTTAAAACAGAAAGAAAACTAAAAGAAACATCTTTTAAATTGTCAATAGAAAAAGAGTCATCAGAACTAAAATCCAATTATACAGTAATTTAATAAATCAAATATTTCAATAATGCTAATTATTCCAATGATTAATATTTACATATAATTTTACTGCATGATAATTACTGATTTCATGAATTAAAGAAAACATATTTCTTGGTGCAAATACAATAATAATTAAGCCGATATAGCTAAATAACAGTGACGTGATATTCTTTGATTGTTGACCTTGACATAAATAATAAAAATATTTTAATTATAGGTGCGGGAATAGAGGGAACTAAAAAGGTCAAACTAATTGTCAAATATAACTGCAGTATTACAATAATTAGTGAAAAATTCAGTCAAGAAATTATTAATCTTAAAAAAAAATATAACGTGAAATTAATAAATAATAAAATCGAAGATACCAGTATTCTAAATTTATTTAATAACATATTTTTAATTTTTGCAACAACAAATGACAGGTCATTAAACAATAAAATAATAGAATGGGCTAAAAAAAATAAAATCCTCGTATATGCGACCGATAATCCAACAATGAGCGATTTTGCGTTTCTGTCAATAATAGATATTGAAAATCTAATTCAGATCGGCATATCAACTTCAGGAAAAAGTCCTCTAATGAATAAAATATTAAAGACCAAGATAGAAAAAAATATAAAAAATATAATAGAGAAAAGTGATATAAATAACATAAAAATTCAAGAATTTGCTAGACTATATGCAAAAAAATATATAGAAAAACCTAGCGATAGAAAGGATTTTTTACACAGTCTAATAAATAATACTGAAATACAAGAGCTAATTGAAAAAAATAACATTGATAAAGTTAAAGAAAGAATTATTAACATATTAGAGAAATTGGAGGTTAACAGAGGCAGATGACAGTATATTTAAGTTTAGAATCATCGCAATTTATCAATTTAAGGGTTACTTTTAAAAATTCACCAAT
>JBQCGN010000136.1:0-4901 GCA_051955655.1 Candidatus Nitrosocosmicus sp.
ATAGGTAGATCGTCTATTAAAAAGTTTTAGTTATGGTTGATGTTTCTTGAACTGATTGCTATATAGTTAGAAAACATTTATTTTATTTTGAAACTGTGTTTATCTATGGCCAAAACATTATCTTCCCAAAACCTGGTGTCTGGTTCGACCGCCCCAGATTTTTTGCTAAAGGGTGTGGATGATAAATTATATTCTTTAAAAGACATTAATTCGAAATCCATTCTAGTTGTTTTTATGTGTAATCACTGTCCTTATGTTAAAGCAAGAATATATGATATCATAAACCTTCAATCTAAATTTAATAGGGAAGATTTGCAAATTATAGGAATTAATAGTAATGATCCAAATTATGAGAATGAAGGTTTTGATAATATGGTAAAGTTTGCTAATGATTATTCACTCAATTTTCCTTATTTGATTGATGACACGCAAACTGTTGCAAAAGCGTATGGTGCTGTTTGTACTCCAGATCCCTTTTTATTTGATGAGAATAAAAAATTAGCTTTCCATGGTAAACTCAATGATGCATCAGAACCTAATTCTATACCAAAATATCATACTATGGAAGAGAATATTAATAAATTGTTAAAAGGACAAACTATAGAAAAAGATTTTGATCCTTCCATAGGCTGTTCAATAAAATGGAAATAGTGTATGAATTTAAAGATAAAAATATTAGCCTAACTATATTTCTAAATTTTATGTCCGAATTTGTTTATTAGATAAGTAATTATAAAATAATGTTTTTAATGGTTGATATGGTTAATATATCAATTAAAGATTACAGTCAAATTGAATTAAATAATAGTTTATTAGTTGTTGGTTTATACGAAGATTACAAAGATTATAGTTATTTGAAAATAATGCCTGCTACACAGAGTTTGTCCATAAAAATAGATGACATTTTAAATAATGTATCTGATACAATTAAAAAATTTGGAAAAAATTTACTGTTTTTATTCCAAGATGAACATCAAAATTACCTGAAAATTCTATTTGTGGGATTAGGTAAAAATAGTGGATTAGATCATAATAAAATTCGTCAAATTGGAGGTCTTATAGCTTTAAAGGCAAAAGAACTGGGTAATGAACATATCATTATTCCGGACTTTTTTAAACTTTCTTTAAATAATATACAGCCCATTGCTGAAGGGCTTTCTCTTTCTCTATATGAATTTAATAAATATAAAGGTAATAGTGAAAGTTCCACAAATTTTTTCAATTCTTGCACAGTGGATATTCTCTCCAACACTGATAATAAATCTGATATAGATAAAGAAATAAAAAAAACTTTGATAATCGCGGAATCTGTTTGTTTTGCTAGAGATTTAGCTAATTCTCCTCCTAACTTTCTTAACCCATCACAACTTGCTAACTATGCTCTGTCACTTGAGAGTTCAAATAAAATAAAAGTTAAAATTTTGGATCGATATCAGATGGAAAACCTGGGTCTAAATGGTATAATTTCTGTTGGCAAAGGAAGTGAAAATCCTCCAAAATTGATAATTATGGAATATAATCAAGGAAATTCTACCGATAAACCAATTTTGTTGGTTGGAAAAGCCGTTACTTTTGATACCGGAGGCATTTCCATCAAACCGAGTGAAAAGATGGATGAGATGAAATTTGATAAAAGCGGTGGATGTAATATTTTGGGCATATTTAAGGCATTAAGTGCCTTGAATTTACCAATAAATGTTGTGGGTATTGTACCATCAGTTGAGAATATGCCATCAAGCTCGTCATATAGGCCCGGAGATATTATAAAGATGCATAATGGTAAAACTGTTGAAGTATTAAACACAGACGCAGAGGGAAGATTAATTCTTGCAGATGCATTGTCTTATGGAATAGAACGTTATGCTCCAAAATATATTATTGATTTTGCAACCCTTACTGGAGCATGTATTATTGCTTTAGGTTCCAATGTCGCAGGATTAGTTGGCAACAATCAAGATCTTATCCAAAAAATACTTCAAAGTTCAGATCAAACAGGTGAGAAAGTTTGGCAATTGCCCCTATTTGACGAACATTTTGATTTAATTAAAAGTAATGTCGCAAATATTAAAAATATAGGTGGTAGGACAGGGGGTGCTATTACGGCAGCCGCATTTTTGGCCCATTTTGTCAATGATATACCTTGGGCTCATATTGATATTGCTGGAACAGCATGGACACAAGATGGTACCATAGAAAAAAGTTATAATCCAAAAGGATCTACTGGTTTTGGAGTAAGGACAATTATAAAATTATTGGAGAAAAATATCAAGACGAATCCAAAATAAATACAATCTAATTTTTTGTAATACTTTTTTTCTTTCTTGAATACTATTTAGAACTAAGGGGAATTTTTGTTATTGATATACGAATGTAAAAAATAACAAATTGAATATGTATAAACTATTAATAAAGGGTGCCAGCACTGCTGCTTCCCAACAGCTCACGCATGTCAGTATTCAGCAGCGACATGAGGTTTGACTTCCGGGTTCGGAATGGGTCCGGGTCGGGCCCTCACGCTATGGCCGGCTACCTTTAGTATAAATTGTTTCACAATTTATACTTTACTATCTATTTAGCTAATAATCGTAATTCTTTTATTCTTCAGTATTTAAATAGGATCCAAGATAAATATTATATATCAAATTGGATAAGCGTTTAAATTTAGTTCATCGAGTGGCAGTTCTAGATCAAGAATTATGCCAGCCAAGAAAATGTGGACAAGAGTGTATTATTTATTGTCCAGTAAATAAAACAGGCGGTGAATGTATTGTTCAAAGACCTGATGATGGAAAAGCTGTTATATTTGAAGACTTGTGTACTGGTTGTACAATTTGTGTAAAAAAATGCCCCTTTGATGCTATATCAATAGTTAATCTAGCAAGTGAGGTTGGAGACGATAAAATCCATCAATATGGAATAAATAGTTTTAGACTTTACAAATTACCTGTTCCAAAGGAAGGATCAGTAACAGGTTTGGTAGGAAGAAACGGTATGGGTAAATCTACAATTATAAATTTACTTTCTGGCAATATAAAGCCAAATTTTGGATCTTTTGATAAAGATTTGGATTGGAATACAGTATTTGAGAAAATTTCTAATATTGAACTAAGAAAACATTTTGAAAAAATTTCTTCAAAATCTTTAAAGACTTCCATAAAACCTCAATTGGTTTACCTGATTCCTAAAATATTTAAAGGAACTGTAATTGAATTATTAAAAAAGTTTGATGAAAGAAATACTAGAGATTTGTTGATTCACCAGTTGGGGCTAAGTAACTCTTTAACCAAAGAACTGTCTACTTTAAGTGGTGGCGAGCTTCAAAGAGTTGCAGTTGCAGTTGCTGCATCTAAAGAAGCAGATTATTATTTTTTTGACGAACCTTCTTCTTTTAACGATATTTATCAACGACTTGCTGTTGGCAAGGTGATTAACAATTTGGCAAAAGATGGTAAAAGTGTGATGATCGTTGAGCACGATATGTCTCTCTTGGACTATCTTTCAGATAATGTTTTTATAATATACGGTGAGCCTGGAACTTATGGTATTGTATCGTCACTACAAAGTACAAAAATCGGTATTAATAACTTTTTAGAAGGTTTTATTCCAACTGAAAATGTACGATTTAGGGATAAATCATACAAGTTTGATATTTCAAGTGTTAATGAAAATATTCTTTCTGCTAATGCCATTGTAAATTATTCTACAATTAAAAAAACTTTGGGAACGTTTAATCTTAAAGTTAATGGTGGTAAAATTCATCAAGGAGAAGTAGTAGGAATAGTGGGAGCAAATGCTTTAGGAAAGACCACATTTATGAAAATGTTATCGGGTTTAGAAAAAATAGATGAAGGTAAATTAGAATCGGAAGTACGTATTTCTTATAAACCGCAATATCTGAATCAAGATATAGATGGAGATGTTCGCTCTTTATTATATTCTGCAAATAATGGACAATTTGAAGGTACTCTGATTGAAGAGCAAATTCTAAATCCCTTGGGGTTAAAAAAGCTTTATGATAAATCTGTAAAAGGTCTTAGTGGTGGAGAGCTTCAGAAAGTCGCTGTATCTTTATCTTTGATAAGAGACGCTGATGTATATGCACTTGATGAACCATCAGCATTTTTGGATATTGAGGATAGAATATCTTTAGCAAAATTTGTTCAAAGGTTAATAAAGGCAAAAGGTAAATCAGCTCTTATTATAGATCATGATATTCAACTGGTAGATTTAGTTTCTGATTCTCTGATAATTTTTAATGGTACGCCAGGTATTGATGGAATAGGGTCTACACCAATAGCTAAAGAGATTGGTATGAATGAGTTTTTACGTTCTTTAAATATAACATTCAGAAGAGATGAAACAACCGGTCGTCCTAGAGTTAATAAAGAAGATGGTCGATTAGATAGATCTCAAAAAAGGGATGGAAATTATTATTATATAAAAAGATAAACCATTGGATGATGTTTGTCTATTATACATAGTTCGATTCTATGACGAAATTATTAAAAAGATTACTCAAAGACGTTCTTTTAGATTCTGAAGTTTCCGAAGTTTTTTCTTCTTTTGACATTATCGGAGATATTGCAATAATTAAAATCCCTGATTCTCTTTTGATAAAAAGAAAAACTATTGGAGATATCTTGCTCTCTAATATTCCAAACTTAAAGACGGTATTATTGCAAAATACTGCAGTAAGCGGTGAATATAGATTAAGAGGATTGGAATTAATTTCTGGAGAGGATAAATATGTAACTATATATAGGGAACATGGATGCAAATTTTTTGTTAATGTGGCAAGCTCTTATTTTTCACCCCGTTTATCTACAGAAAGATTTAGGATATCTAATATTGTATCTGCAAATGAGAAAATTCTTAATTTATTTGCAGGAATAGGAACCTTT
>JBQCGN010000137.1:0-2613 GCA_051955655.1 Candidatus Nitrosocosmicus sp.
TGGAGGGCTTGATCTGTTGTACAAAATTCATCAAGAAAAACAAAACACTCTGGTAGATGTTGAAGACATTACAATTACATTGGAAGAATCGTATTAACATTTAATTTTCGCACATTTTTAATCGGTATTCTTACTTTGCCTATATAGAACTCCACCATTTCCCTTGAACTCAACTAATCTGAAATCTCCCTGAGTATTTAAAGTCAAAAATTCATAATGCAGAAAAAGCAAGATGTTAAGAAATAGGTAGTGATCATAATTTCAAATACTTTCTACAGAATAACTTATAAAAACAATCGATTTTATCGCAGTAATTGCAAATTAATTACTTTTGTAATCATAATTAAACACAGTAGGTCATAATATATTATTGTATAATTGTTATACATTTTGCGTCAGTTGTTACAATATAGTTTTGTGTTTATTTACCATTTCTCATTAAAAACAATTTCAACAAGGAAAAAAAGCTAAAAAGGCAATGAAAATTTATTATAAATAAAATCTGATGGCAAATCTAATTCCTTAAATTATGGTAATAGTCCATGCAGTAGTCCACCAATCGGTCCGTTTTGTAGACCATTCTTTATATCGTTCATTGTCCCTCGCATTATTCCATTTGTTAATCCATTAATTGATCCTTGCAGCTGTTTACCGAGTTGTCCATTTGTCAATTCATTGATTATTCCCTTTGATCCATTACTATCAGCAACAATACCATAAAATGGAGAATCACCAAAATGATGCTGTACGCTATCAGGATCGAGCATTATACTTATTATATTATTGTTAGATAACACCAAAGTTGTTGGGACATTCGATATTATCTCATCTCTCATAGTTACTGTAGAAATACCATTGTACATTATCGTACTACTACTTGGATAAGACACATCAGTTACAGTGAAATTAAGAGTATGAACGTGTCTTCCTGAACCATCAGGTTTTATCATTTCAATTATAGCATCAAAGGCGTTTGAATTTTCGTTATTTGTATTACTCAATGAAACGGATTTCCAATTTCCGGATATGACCCAATCAACTTTTCCATTTGTATTTTGAGATATGCCCGAAAGGGGTCCATTAATAAATCGTTGAGACATTTCAGACTGAGAGTATACGTTTGGGACAGTTAGATCATATTCAAAATACATAGCAGTTGAAAAAACGAATAAAGCAATTAAAAAGGTTAAAAATCTTTTCATTTTAGTAATATCTGATAAAGGAATATATAATTTAAAAGATCAACATAAAGAAATTTGACAACCGAAGGAAAACCTATAGTATGGCAACAGCCAGTTTTCACTTGATTATGGCATTTTCTAATATAAGAATACGTATATATCAATGTTACAAGACTATTTTATATTTAAGACCATTCTTTTGTAATCGTTACATTATATAATAAATTGCAAAGATTCTTTTAGAAATTGTTATTTATTTGCGTTTTTGCCACGAATATTATAATACTCAATAATAAACCTCCTTCATTTTAATGTTATCTTTTATCTTTAGATTTAAATTTTCTAATATAAAAAGTTCAATATTATGTGTTATTTTTTATAAAAATTTTAATAATGTTTGAACTATTTGTTTTTTGTATAAAATTTTAAGGTTCAGTCTGAAAACTTTATATAATAAAATCATGTTTATGATGCTAGCAGCATCTACAAATAGGTCTAACCCAATATCCATTCAAGGTCTTGGCAAGCACTTCCAAGACCTATAATCTGTCAAGATAATCAAAGGTTTATGCAAATATCATCCGCATTGTTAACCAACATAAAACAATTAATTATTTCAATTCTATACTGTGATGCCATTTTAAAGACTAATTTCTGAAAACAAAATATGGGCATATCTATAACTATCCAGATTATTTACATTTAACATAGAAGAATGATTTATTTCCACCTAATTCTTGGCATTATCAAGGAATTGGATTTACTAAAGTAATATACAATTAAAGGAAGAATTATTAAATACTAAAATATTATTGGAAAATTAGTTTGAATTTGAAAATCACGTAAAATTTGTCAACAAAGACACACTACTTTGCAAAACTGTTTTCATTAACTTTATCATTTTTGTCACTTATTTGCACATCAAATTAAAACAATTATTAATATCAATGTCAATAAGAACATAAATTCGATAACTTTTTAATCAATTATGATTTGGATTCAAAATTAACGATTATAGTTTTAAGGTCAACCTAACTTAGATATAACTGCAATATTATTGAGTATTAGAAGCAGACAGAGAGGCTATTATAGGCCAGTTCCGTGTTTGGCCCTTCCTCTCTGCCACAATAATGACCTTCGGTGAACGGAACCGAAACCCGGGTCATCGTTTTGCTTCTGCTATATATATAGATAGTCATTGTAATAAACTTTCTTATATTGGGCGGTAATGTCAACGTCAGTAAAATCCAATAATATCTATTTATTACGTTTTTTAAAGTTAAGGATTTACCCAATGTTTTTGTTCCTTTAGACAAAATTTTTATCGTATCAGAGGGTTACCAAAAAGTCTTATATGCTTGAAAGCTAATGATTTTAGGTTTATGTATAAATGCCATCTTATTTTGCAACATATTATATTTCAAATTATAGA
>JBQCGN010000138.1:0-2571 GCA_051955655.1 Candidatus Nitrosocosmicus sp.
GACTTAAGTCTTTAATCATTGTGGAATTATATAACTCTTATCTCGGTAATGCATCAAATCTCATCGTCATAGAGTCTGTTATAATGGGCGCTATCTTCCATCATTATAAGCAACTCTTGCAAAATACAAAAGAAGATATGTACATAAATGAAGAATCTTTAAGAGATGAACTGGTATCACTACTTGAAACCAAACCTGAAGGGAAGTTGTTGTTTTACAGATTCAGTAAAAATGGCATGGTTTCATATAATTGACATTTTTTCATAAGGAGATATGTGAATAGTTTCAATCAATGGTACAGTATTTAGGTATTCAATCAGTATAATCTTTTTATTTTATCTTTATCTTAATCCCCATAGTTGAGTATAGATAGAGATTATCAGCATAAAAATGAACGATTTAATTATGCAGATTTTTACAGACACAATACCGAGAAAATTTACAATTTGATAGAGAGTTGGTTTAAAATGATGCATGAAGGAATGATGTATTTCTACAATAGCGATATAGTAAATCAGATGAGAAAATACTATGAAAAAAGTTATAAACAGTATGTCAAAGAATGGGAAGAATTTTATAAAAATCATTATTTTTAATTTTTAACTTGATAATATCATATGCCCGATTGTCAACACATTTTTAAGAACCAGATTGGTTAACAGAACCTCAAATAACAATATTTATAGCGTAAAGCAATGATTGTATTGCGATTAATATGTCTAATCGTAATCTCATATTGCTGATGTTGCAGGGCGTGAAAATTATTTTGTTAAGAAAAAAATGCCATTTACTATAGAATGTTGTTATCTCTGAATGTGTTTTTCCTTTAAGAATGTGATCAAGTCTTTTATAGGAATTTTTTACTATGTCTTTTGAAGGTGTCAGAGACTGTTTTATACTTAAAATTTCATTTAATTTTGACGATGAATTAAAACCATTCGCTATTCAAAATCTTTATCTTCGATGTTCTTCAATATAATCATAAACCTGTTTATAGTGTAAGATTTTTATCCATTCTTTGCATTAGATTTACTGGTACTATATGGATCTATATACCTTCATTTACCAATATTTAAATAGTATAATGATTGAAATAGGCTAATGTCAAAAAAATCAACATCATATTCATCCGATGTATCTTCCGATAATACAAACAACCTAAAGAGTACAGATAATTATACTTATGACACAAATGTCCAAAACAATATCAGTGAGCAACGAAATTTTACAGATTCTATTAATAGATCACTTGACCAAACCAAAGATAATATCAACAGATCTTTACAAGAATCAAAAAATCAAATACCTCAATATAATAATATTGTAAACAGCTATCAAGAACAAGCACTTCAAACAGCAAGAGAGATAGCCGAGAGCTTTATCGAATCACAAAAGACAATTATTAATTCAATCCAATCTACATGGAGGCCTTTCTCACAGAACTTTAATACAACTGTAAACAGCTGGATATCACCTGAAGCAGCAACCAATGCATATAGCAGATTTGTAAGCACCGTTGCAGACAACACTGTATCTGCTTTGAGAACTACAAACAATTTGATATTCTCAAGTTTAGAT
Organism: Candidatus Nitrosocosmicus sp.; assembly: GCA_051955655.1. Taxonomy (GTDB): domain Archaea; phylum Thermoproteota; class Nitrososphaeria; order Nitrososphaerales; family Nitrososphaeraceae; genus Nitrosocosmicus. The sequence continues at coordinate 1,579 of JBQCGN010000138.1, forward strand.
GCATATAAAACTACATTACAACACGCAAAAGACACTACAAAACAAATAATTGATATCAATACAAAAACAGCACAAACACTAGAACAAAATACAAAAGCAGCACAGGATGCTTATGCAAGAAACAATGCTTCATTTAACACCAATACAAACAATCCTGCTGCTGGAACATCATCATCATCATCAACAACCTCTTCTACCACCTCAGCTGCTTAATTAAAAGCAAAAACTTTTTTTATTCATAAAGAGATATCATAATCTCTTTCTTTTCTATAAACGATAATTTACACCAAATACAAAAGTTTTGATTTGTCATCATCTTCTAGTTTATCTATAAATGCATCCTTAAGCGCTTGTTTGGATATTCTTATACATCATTTCTTATCTTCATTTTCTCGCTCCATTTGAAATACAAATTATTGAGCAAGATATACTTTGACTTTTGATTTCTTTATCTATATTTCAAAAATAATCATGTTTATTTAAGAGTTATCAGAAAGTTTTTACATTGTAGTGGTAACAATTAATACGTATAAAGTTCATGGAGAAGGCTCTAAACTCGGACCAATGGAAGATTCAGACTAACGACATGTTGGATGTTGTTGGCCTTGGTGTTACTTTGCAGAACAAGAAAATCCTTGAAGATATTACTTTCAAAGTCAAGAAAGGAACGTCACTTGCAATTGTTGGCCCCAACGGAGGAGGCAAGACCACGGTATTCAGAGCGCTCCTAAATCTTGTGCCTTACACGGGAACTGTAAGATGGAATGACAAAGTAAGAATGGGTTATGTTCCTCAAAGCCTTGTTTCCACGGATTTACCAATATCAGTTGAAGAGTTCTTAAGATTCAAATGCAAAACAGAACTTGAGACGTGTATAAAATCTGTGGGTCTCGAAAAGTCGATTCTAAGCCAGAACCTTGGGTCTCTTTCGGGAGGAGAACTTCAACGCGTGCTGATTGCCTGGGCTATAGTGGACAATCCTAATGTGCTCTT
>JBQCGN010000139.1:0-2868 GCA_051955655.1 Candidatus Nitrosocosmicus sp.
CTCAATATATTTATAATTACAGATAAAAGAACATAGAATGTATCATTTTGGAAAAAAGGCGTTTAATTCTTTATTTGATATATTTTCTACCCATAAGAATTTCCTTTGTAATGTAGAAGTGTAAATTTTCTTCCAATCTAAATTCATGTAGTTCATCCAAGATTTAAAAACCCGCGGATCAATATAATTTCTTAAAGAAGTTCCCAAACTATATTCTTTGGTTTCTTTATATAGCTTCAACTGAGTTTCAAGTCTTTCTAATTTTTCTGTCATCTTTAACTTTTGATTTTCTGATTTCCATTTTGTAGATATCATCTCATTTTTCATGGTTTCAATTGCTTTTGTTTTATCTATAACAGATTGTTTGTATTTTTCAATAGCAAGTTTACTTGCTGGGTTTTTTGGATCTATACCTTTTTTATGGTTACATGTGATAGCAGCCTGCAAATTAGCAAATTTTGCTACATAAATCTTTCTTGTTTCCGATGAGTTGGGTGTTACCTCTAATGGAGGGTTATTTAATACATTTTGTACAACTTGTGTAGCAATAAATGTTCTAAAAACTTTTGCTGTAAGGCCAGGGACATTTCTTGCGTCTATATTTCGTAAAAAAGTATTAACTTTCATAGAATTAATATTATCAAAAATCGATTCCGAGTCTGTTTTGTTATTCATAAACAATTTTAAATTTTCATATAGTGTCTTAACTTCATTAGAATTTATTTCAATTGTTTTTTGCCAAGGTACACTGTCTTTTCCTAAAAAGTTAAATTCTATTTTTTGTTTGCCATATTTATCTTTAATAAACTTGATGTGTTCAACTCTTAAAGTTGAGGCACCAACTGTATCAGCTTCGTCTGGATCTTTTTCATCACCAACTCTCATAGCTAATTTGAAAATTAAATAACAAACGGTCGCTACTTTTTTTTGGTTTAAATCTTTAGAACTCATTCTTTTTATTATTTCGTTTTGTACTTTGGTTATGTATTTTTCTAAATTTTTAGCTTTATCGTATTTAGCTTTATCATAATTTTGCCTTATTATTGATGAATCATGTAACCACACATATTTTCTCTTACCGGTTAGTGATTCTACCCATGACGCCAACCAGGTTGAGCTATGGTCATGTACAATGTTTTGCCAGTTACCTTCAGGAACCGGTGCGTCCTCACCTAAGTTTAAAATAACATTTTTTGACGTTATCCTTGGTTTCCACCGACCTCTCAGAGGATGTTGACCCCGGCCCATGAATAGACCTGGAGGTTCCACCAGCCAATTAGCTACATCGACCTCTACACCATCAACAATTGCTTTGCCATAGATGTTTTTTAATCGCTCTTTTTCTGTTTTTCTATTAAATAAAATTTTTTTCCTTTCCTCTTTGGTTAAACTTTTTAATTTCTCTTTTTCTTTTTCTTTCTCTTTTTTTTCTTTATCTACAAATATAAAAAACTCTTTGAAATCAATTTGGTTGATAGAAGTTAAAGCCACAGATAGCCTTTCTGGAAGTAATGCTGTAAAATCAAACAGGAAATTTTTCTGAAAAATTGGATCCTGTATGTAATGAGTATCTTTTTTCTTTGCCCAAGAATAAATAAGCTCTTCTTGTTCTCTATTTAAAAGAAATGTTTCTCCATTAATCTTTATATTTAATGATTTTAAGTCGTATTCTGGCGGGAAGCAAACCCCGTTATGAATTAAAGTATTCCATTTTATTGCATTATTACCATATTTAGTCGAAGATAAATTTTTATCAGAAGATACTGAAATGGAAGAATACATTTATTGTAAAATTAGATTATTTTTACAATATAAAGATATTCTTAATATAATAGATTCAATCAATTATTAACACTAGATTGATATGGTATTTAAATAAAAAATGATAACCTTTTTCTATTCTTTAATAGAAATAATTAAAAAGTCTTGGATGACAGACTCCACATAGAATTTGCAGGAATTACTCTGAACAACCCTTTAATCATAGCTTCAGGATTCTTGGGATTATCTCAATGCATATTTGATAGATTATATAAATTGGGGGCAGGAGCAATTGTTAGCAAATCAATAAGTATTTTGCCCAGAGAAGGGTACAAAAATCCAACTATTGTTTCATTGGATACTAATAGCTATATTAATGCAGTAGGATTAGCTAATCCGGGGTTAGAGTTTTTCTTTAATGAAATATCAAACAATAAAGTACCGTTATTTGTTAGTGTGGTCGGTTCAACTTATAATGACTTTACACAAATAGTAAACAAATTAAAATCCTCTAACATATTAGGTTTTGAATTGAATCTCTCTTGCCCTCATGTTGAAAAAATGGGAATGGAAATAGGCGATGATCCTGACGCGGTATACAATATTGTTAATACTATAAAAAAAAATACCAAAAAACCGTTATTTGTAAAAGTAGGTATAGGTAAATCAGATATAGTAAAGACTGCCAAGGTCGCAGAAGAAGCAGGAGCAGATGGCATAACGGCCATAAATACAGTTAGGGCAATGAAAATAGATATAGAAACTGGATATCCCCTCTTAGAAAATAAAATTGGTGGATTATCGGGAGCATCAATAAAACCAATCGGCATAAGATGTGTTTATGAAATTAAAAAAAATGTGAACATACCCATTATCGGTTGTGGAGGAGTTTTGTCACATAAGGATGCTATTGAATATCTAATGGCAGGAGCTTCAGCGATACAAATTGGAAGTATTCTAGGTTTAGATGGTCTCAAGTCAATAGATACAATTACCAAAGGAATCTATAGGTATCTTAAACTAAAAAAATACAAAAGTATTAGTGATTTAGTAGGAATTGCCCAAAGATATTAATTCTATTCGTATAGTAACAATTAAAGAAATCAT
>JBQCGN010000140.1:0-3988 GCA_051955655.1 Candidatus Nitrosocosmicus sp.
CTTAGCTGAATCTTGTCTAAAACAAAAGGAGGGTTACAACTAGGACACTATATTCAGCCTTGATCCCTGAAAAAAATAAAAAATAGCGGGGATCAATGTGCTCTTATCCACAAACCCTAATCAATGAGAGAACAGTATAAAACTATTAGTATTGTAAGAAATAATAAAAATTGGATAATGAAATAGAGCGCAAAAATGTTTTTAATAATGAATACCCAAAAAAGTTAGCAAAAAAATACGGCTACCCCGAATGGATGATTTCACGATTTTTATATTTTATCCCAGATACTGAGATGCTTTTGAGGTATATAGAAGACATTTACAGTAATAACTCTAATAATTTTGATTATATAAGAACAAATACATTAAAAATAGATCCAGACTCACTAAAAAAAAGACTCTATGAAAAAGGATATACTCTAAAAAATACAATACTAAAAGAAGTATTTAAAATTGAGAAAAACTCGGACATAAAACTACCAAGTCTAGGATCAACTTTAGAATACTTAAAAGGATATTATTATATACAAGATTTAAGCTCATGCATTGCTGTAGAAGAATTAGAAATTAATGAAAGTTGTCAAACTGTGTTGGATTTGGCAGCATCTCCTGGAGGGAAAACCACTTTTATAGCTCAGAAAATGAACAACAAGGGCAATATATTTGCATGTGAGCCTAACACTAAAAGAATTTCTTCACTGATATTCAATCTATCAAGATGTAATGTTAGAAATGCTATGGTTTTCAATACCCTGGGGGAAGACATTGGAAGACTTGGAATGGATTTTGATAGGATATTACTTGATGCACCCTGTTCTTGCGAAGGAATAATGGCAAAAGATCAATCGCGAAAAACAAGTAGAATATATAAAGATATTGAAATTTGTAGCATAAAGCAAAAAAAATTGATCAAATCTGCTTTAAATGTTTTAAAATCCGATGGCATAATGATATACTGTACATGTTCTTTTGCACCAGAGGAAAATGAAATGATAATAGATTACATTTTAAATAACAATAACGAAGCAGTCATTGAAATAGAACCAGTGAAATATGGAATAAACGGATTGACAGAATTTAACAATTACAAATTTGACAAAAAAATAAAAAAAACAAAACGACTATATCCACATATTCATAATACAAACGGTTTTTTTATTGCAAAATTAAAAAAAATCAACAAATAATAATATCAAGTAAATGTTTAGATCAGCAACCCCGATAGAAGATACAATATTAAAAAGAGAATTCAATCGATGGGGAATATATGAATCATATAGCAAATTTGAAATAATAATCAAAACAACGGAAAACTCATCCAGTATTCTTTCTGACCAGAATATACAAGTATATAAAAAAAAAATAAATGACAATCAACTTGAGAGTAAAAATAAAAACAAGTACAATTTAATGGAGAAAACAGATAACAAATACAAAGTTCATGTATGTTCAAATAAAGAACTAAAAGAAATGACAATTAGGTTACAACCGATATATTCTGGAATATGCATAGGAGAAATAAAAAATAAAAAATTTACTCCAAATTTAAATTTCGCAGAGATAATTGTAAATCAAAATCCAGAACTAAGTTATCCCTATGTTATATTGGAAGAAAAAGGATTACAACTAGCATTATTTGGAAGAGATATTATGGGACAGTCAATTATTTTGTGCAATAATATAATAAAAGAAAATCAAATATTATTACTTTTAAATGAAAATAAGGAAGTTATAGGGATAGGAAAGTCAAGGTATAATGATAAGCTGATAATACAAAGCAACAAGATAACGATAGACAATATTCAAGATATTGGTACTTATTATTTAAAAAATGAGAATAAGGGTGTGATATAGATAGGTGGCGTCAATTAAATGATTTTCAGAATTATGATCTGCCTTTTTGTATTAGGAAATAGTATATATCCACATAAGATATCAAAAATTCTAAATTCTTTTACTAACTAATAGAATTTTTTTAATAATAATTAAGTTCTGTTGTAATTATTATAGATGATACGTTAATATATCTTTGTCACTGTATAATAATACCTACTAACAGGTTTTAGCACTTTTTAGTAGAAAGGTGAATGAACAAATGAGTCAGAAAGTAATTAATTCATCTTCATTTGCACTATGCCAGTTATGCAATAAACATACTAATATACTTACCGACCCAGAATCAGGAGAAGTAATATGCACAAATTGTGGAAGCATAATCAACGATCGAACACAAGAATCTCAAATGCAATGGACAACTTCCAATGTAGAAGAAAGGAATTCAAAATCTAGAACAGGTGCCCCAATATCTCTAGCAAAACATGATCGGGGTCTATCTACAATAATAGGCAAAACTAATAGAGATGCATCGGGTCAACAAATCGACACGGCTATGAGAAACAGAATAGTCCGATGGAGAGCATGGGATGTCAGAAGCCAAGCTCATTCAACAGACCGAAACTTTCATACAGCATTTGCCCAACTTGACATGATGAAAAGCACCTTAGGACTCCCTGAGCCAGTAACCGAAAAAATAGCTTATCTCTATAGAAAAATACAGGATAGAGGTATGGTAAAAGGGAGGACAATCAAAGGAGTATTAGCAGTTGCTTCCTATATTGCTTGTAGAGAGTTGGAGATCCCTAGAACTATTAAGGAAATTGCTAACATCACAAATGTAAGTGAGAAAGAGATTTCGAGGATATATAGAAAAGTAATGGTTGAACTTGATCTCAAGATTCCCCAAGTTGATCTTATGAGAATCATAGTAAAAATTGCCAACAAATGTAACATATCCGAAAAAGCAAAGAGACATGCAATGAAAATAATGAATGAGATCATGAAAACTGGAATTTCTGTAGGAAAGCATCCAATGGGAATAGCTGGTGCAGTAATCTACATTGCATGTAAGAATTATCAAGAAGGTGTTACTCAAGGACAAATCGCACAAGTAGCCGGAGTAACAGAAGTAACAATAAGGCATAATTTAAATAGTATATTGAAAATGAAGATGATAAAAGAATTGGTATAAGAAAAATCTCTTTTTTTATTATAACTATAAAGTTTCAAATGTTTTATTAAACATAATACAATTATGCACCTATTAGATAAATACTTAAAATATGAATCATTCTTTAATTATAAAGGATCTACACATTATTTGTTCACAGTTTATAAAAACAGAATTTGAGTATATTTTCTGTAAAGTTATGGATATATACACATAATAATATTGAATTAAATATATATTTCACTTTTGGTTTGGCATTTTTAACGGACTCTGCTGAAGAAAATCAAGAAAATACAGAAATATTGTATGGTATCGAAAATACAATAAGTAGAGGAGTCAAATTTATGCAAAATGCCAAAGAACAGATGGATCTCTTTGGTGAAAAAAATGGACCGTCTATAATTATTGAATATCCTGATATCTACAAAAAAAATTACATTGCAGCAAAAAATAGAGGAGTAAAAATAAGGTTTATTACAGAAATTACTAAAGATAATATTCATTATTGCAAAGAAATAAGAGAAATAGTTACAGAAATGCGGCATTTGGAAGGGTTGGTAGGTGGAATTGCCGTTACCGAGAAAGAATATATGACAACAACAACCCTTAGGAACAAACAACTATTAACTCAAGTTTTTTACAGCAATGCTTTTGAGGTTGTAAAACAAGGTCAGTACATATTTGATACATTTTGGGAAAAAGCAACACCTGCAGAACGAAGGATAAAAGAAATCGAAGAGGGCATAGACCACGAGATTATAGAAAACATCAAGGATCCGTTAAAAATACAAGATCAATTTATTGGTCTTCTAAAATCGGCAACAAGAGAGATAATGTTAATTGTTCCTACTACAAATGCATTAAAAAATCAATACAAAATTGGAATACTACAGCTACTGAAAGAATTAGTGATCTCTATTAGAAATCTTTGCATTAGGATATTAACACCATTAAACAAGGATGAAGAAGATGGTAAATCAG
>JBQCGN010000141.1:0-6128 GCA_051955655.1 Candidatus Nitrosocosmicus sp.
ATATTACTCATAAACCTGATGAAATGTTTGATGCTTTTAATGAAGCAGTTATTTCAATTTTATCTGAAATTCATCCAGAATATGCAAATGAAATTAAAGACAATATAAGAGTAAGAATAGGTAATTATGCCGTCCAAAAAGGATTACGTGATATTAATGCTGATGTAATAAATAAATTATTAGGTGTTTCTGGTATGGTTGTTCGCTCCTCCGAAGTTAAACCATTTGGGAAAAGAATTGCTTATCGGTGTCTTAATTGCAACCAAATAAATTTCTCTCAATTGAAAGGATTATCATTAAAAAAACCTCAAAGATGTACTAATTGTTCTGAAAAAGAACTGGAAATGGATATAGAAAATAGTTTGTTCATTGATTTTCAACTAGTTAGACTTCAAGAATTGCCTGAAGATTTACCCGCAGGACAACTTCCTCATTACATTGAGGTTACAGTTTTAGGTGATTTAGTTGACCAATGCCGACCTGGTGATAGAATAATGTTAACTGGCATTGTAAGGATTGATCAAGATGCCGCATTTCTTTCTGGAAACTCCGGATCTCAAATAAAAACTTCTCTTTTTAAACTTAGAATGGAAGGAAACAATATTGAATATCTAGGTGGACGGCCTGGAGATAAAAGAACACGGTCTATTGAACGAATATCCATTAGTGCTGAGGATGAAAAACAAATACTTACAATGGCAAAAAAACCTGATATCTATGAAAAATTAATATCATCTTTTGCTGCTCATGTGTATGGACATGAGGTTATTAAAGAATCTATTTTACTTTTAATTGTAGGTTCTGTAAACAAAAAGCTAGATGATGGTTCTGCAAGAAGGGGTGATATTAACATACTTTTGGTTGGAGATCCCGGAACTGCAAAATCTGAAATGCTTAAATTTGCAGCAAAAATTGCTCCTAGAGGTCTATACACTTCAGGTCGGGGTTCTACTGCGGCTGGACTTACCGCCGCAGTTATAAGAGATAAATCTGGAATTATGATGTTAGAAGCAGGTGCTGTAGTTTTAGGCGATCAAGGATTAGTCTGCATAGATGAATTTGATAAGATCAAAGCTGAAGATCGATCTGCTTTGCATGAAGTTATGGAGCAACAAACATGCTCTGTGGCAAAAGGTGGTATTGTTGCAACATTAAATGCGAGAACTTCTATACTTTCTGCAGCAAATCCTATGTATGGAAAATATGATCCCTATAAAAATATTACAGAAAATGTAAATTTGCCGATCCCGCTTTTAACAAGATTTGATATTATATATGTCATAAGAGATATTCCAGAAAAAGATAAGGATAGTAGAATAGCTAGCCATATTCTGGATATCCATAAAGATGTCCGAAAAACTTCTCAAACCGCGATTAATATAGATCTATTGAGTAAATATTTGGCATTTGCCAAGCAGATGGCGGAGCCTGATTTAACTAGAGAAGCCGTGTATGTTATCCGGGATTATTATATGAAAATGAGAAATGTGGATTCAGATAGTATGATAACAGTAACACCTAGGCAGCTAGAAGGATTAATTAGACTTTCAACAGCTCGTGCACGCTTATTGTTGAAGGATAAAGTTGAAAAGGAGGATGCAGAGAGATCTATTTTCCTCGTACAACGAATGTTAGAGACTGCTGGTGTCGATGTCAATACTGGAAAAGTTGATTTAGGCGTATTACATGGAAAACCTTTCAGTGAAATATCTAAATTAAAACTCTTTATGGAAATATTTTCAAGTATATCTGGAGAAGACAAAAATGATGTAGAAGAAAATACGTTTATAACAGAACTTGCAAAAACTGGCAAATTTACAGAAGCAGATGCAAAATCTTTTATAAAAAAAGCAATGAACGATGGTCAAATATATGAAAGAAAACCTGGATTTTACTCAAAAGCTTAAGTTTTTACCTTTGTTTATGCTTCTTGATGTAAAGATTAAAAAAAATTAAATCTAAAAATATCGTTTAACTCCTTCCTCTTATATTGACCGTTGTATCTGACTCTTTTATGGGTATGTTTTTACCCTTTGAAATATACAAAAGAGTTTCTGAATTTCTTGATGGAAATTTGAATTTTCCATTTGTTAATAAAGATGAAGTTATGGGAATATTTTTTTTATTTGGAAAAAGATTTGGTGTCAGAACCCCAATAGATATCCTTTCTGTAAAAGACCTTGCAAGGAGAACTATTGAGCAAATAAAACGAGAGATATTTCTCTCTAAACCAATCACAAACTCAAATATCGAACTCCTTAGGGAAAATTATCAAAAACGGATCCTGCAAATATATGTTGAAAGTCAAAATGAATCCTTATACGATGAATCAGGAATTAATGATAGAATTTCTCGTGATCCTTCTATTCTTATATCCTGTTATTGTCAACACCTTGCATATTATAACCAAAAATGTTTTTTTGAGATTTTTGATCCATTTAAAAAAAATCAACTAGATGAACAATTACATCCTGTATTAGTACAAAGAATGGTTATGTTAAGTTATAATTTTGAAAATCCTAAATTAATGCCATTTAGTTCTTTAGATCCATTTTTAAAGTGGATTAAAATTAATTAATCGCATTTTATTTCTTTTGACACGAACTATTAATCTACGCCTATTGAATATTCATAACATAAATTAATTGGTAATGTGATGTAATTATTGTGTCTACTCAGGCAAAATCTGATTATGAATCTCTATTGAATAGATTGCAAAACAAACTGGGAAATGTGATAAAAAAAGAGGTATCTAGATTGGAAGTTCCAACTCCGAAAATTATGTGGGTTGGTCAAAGAACAATTTTCCGAAACTTTATGGATTTTCCAAAAGCATTGAGAAGAGATCCTGAAAAGTTATTATTGTATTTAAACAAGGAATTAGCGTCTGCTGGTTATATTGCTGGAGAAAGAATTATTTTTTTAGGAAGGAAACCAATCTCATCATTTGCAGGATTGATAGATCGATACATAAAAGATTATGTTATTTGCCCTGTATGTGGTAGTCCTGATACTAGGACAGAAAAAATTAAAAAATTAGGTTTCATGATTTGTGAAGCTTGTGGTGCAAGATCATCAATCAAGAGTAATTATGCCTAATTTACTGTACCGATATCTTGATATCTAATTTTATTTATTTTGGTGTTTTTATATCCAATGTTATTTCCTTCAAATGCATAAAAAATAACTATCAAAGAATTTTACCTTTCATTATAATCCGCTAGAAAGTGATCAATGAATTATGTAAACTTGATTTAATTTTGGTTTTAGGATATTATCAGAATCCATTTTCAAAATTTGATATATTATTTGGTTATAGTTTCTGTAACGATATGTAATTATTAGATTTAAATGATTTTATTATTATGGAGAAAGAAAAAGATATGGATTATTCTTTAATGGAAAGTAATATTAGTAAATCTGATGCATCTGTGTCTTCACAACATTCAAGTCCTGATGATTCTGATGATAATACGATAATAAATGAATTAGAAAAAACTAAAACCGAATTAGAACATTATCATAAATTATATAATGAGACGCTTAGTAAATTAAAATATAGTTTAGCCGATTTTGATAACTTTAGAAAAAATATTGAAAGGCAAAACTCTTTGAAAGTATTGTCAATTAAAGCTGATCTATTTTCAGCAATTATAAATATAAGAGAAGATTTTATTCGTGCTCTTGACTTAATAGAGCATAATAAAGTTGATGATGGAGTCTTTGAAGGCTTAAAAAATATTCTAAAAACTATTGATTCATTTTTGGAAAAAGAGGGTATTAAAGAAATAGGGTCATTAAGCAAAGTATTCGATCCTAACGTACATGAAATTATAGGATTTTCATATCATGATAATGATAATATAGAGGAAAATATTGTTACAAAAGAAATTCGAAAAGGTTATCTATTAAATGACCGAGTTCTACGACCCAGTTTGGTTGAAGTTTCTAAAAAGATAGTTAAAAATAACGATAGTGTTAATAATACAAAGGGAGATGAAATTTAGATGGCAAAGATAATAGGAATAGATTTAGGAACCAGCAACTCTGCTGCAGCAGCTTTAGTTGGTGGAAAACCCACAATAATACAAGCAGCTGAAGGTACTTCAATTGGAGGCAAGTCTTTTCCATCCGTCGTTGCTTTTTCAAAGGATGGGCAATTAATGGTTGGCGAACCTGCAAGACGTCAAATGCTCTCTAATCCTGAAGGTACTATTATAGCGGCTAAAAGAAAAATGGGTTCTGATTATAAATTTAAGGTACATGGAAAAGAGTATACACCACAACAAATATCCTCTTTTATTCTCCAGAAAATTAAAAGAGATGCAGAGGCATTTCTTGGTGATACTGTTAATAAAGCTGTAATTACTGCCCCTGCTTATTTTAATGATAACCAACGACAAGCTACAAAAGATGCTGGGGAAATTGCTGGCTTAGAAGTAGTAAGAATCATCAATGAACCGACTGCTGCTTCTCTTGCATTTGGTTTGGATAAAGTTCAGAAAGATCTCAAGATTATGGTGTTTGATCTTGGAGGTGGAACTTTAGATGTTACTATTATGGAGATGGGCGGTGGTGTATTTGAGGTAAAAAGTACTTCTGGTGATACTCAATTAGGAGGCACTGATATGGATAATGCATTAATGGAATACCTAGTTAGCGAATTTAAAAAACAATCTGGTTTGGATATAAATAATGATAAGGCTGCAATGATGAGAATTAGAGAATCTGCAGAAAAAGCAAAGATTGAACTTTCTAATATTGTTACTACAGAAATAAACTTGCCATTTTTAGCTTATGATCCTTCTTCCGGACCAAAAAATTTCATCTTGACATTGACTCGCTCAAAGTTGGAAGAGTTGTTAAGACCAATAGTGGAAAGATGCAGAAATCCTATGCTTCAATCATTGCAAGATGCCAAATTAAATTCTTCTGATATTGATAAAATAATCTTGGTAGGGGGGCCTACTAGGATGCCAATAGTTAAAGAATTTGTAACTTCTGTAATGAATAAAGAACCTGAAGGTGGTGTTGATCCAATGGAAGCTGTAGCTTTAGGTGCAGCTATACAAGGAGCCATTATTTCTGGTGAAGTAACGACAGATATTCTATTGGTAGATGTTACCCCATTGACACTTGGGGTTGAAGTTATGGGCGGATTAAAAGAGTCATTAATTGATCGTAATACTACTATTCCTACTAAAAAAAGTAAGGTATTTACAACTGCTGCAGATTATCAAACCGCAGTAACTATTCATGTGGTGCAGGGAGAGCGAGCTATGGCTGCAGACTGTGTTTCACTAGGTATGTTCAATCTATCTGGTATACCTCCTGCTCCAAGAGGTGTTCCTCAAATTGAGGTAACATTTGATATTGATACTAATGGAATTTTAAATGTGACTGCTAAGGATTTGGCAACATCCAAACAAAGCAAAATTACTATATCTGCAAGTACAAAATTGTCTAAGGATGAAATAGAAAAATTAAAGAAAGAATCCGATGAATTTGCTGAAATAGATAAAAAGAAGTTACAAGAAGCTGAATTAAAAAATGAATCTGACAATTTGATATACTCGGCTGAAAAGTTAATCAATCAGGATTTGAAGGATAAGGTAACCTCTGAACAAAAAGATAATGTTAATAAACTTGTTCAAGAACTACGAGATGCACTTCAAGCTAATAATATTGAAACCATAAAAGCAAAAATAACTGATCTTAAAAATGCTCTTAGCGAAATAAGCGTTGCTGCATATCAGGCTGCTACTACTACTACTGCATCTCCAAATTCTTCCTCTGGTTCAACTGCAACTGCTGACAGTAATGTTCCTCCAAATGAAACTACTTTTGATCAATCTTCCAATGCTGCAACTTCTCAATCCAATACCAATGCTTCTAACACAAGCGGAAAACCTTGATTTCTTATAATTTTTTATTTTTATGATTGATGATGAGCAAAAGAGATTATTATGAAGTGTTAAGTGTTTCAAGGACTGCATCTGGTGATGAAATAAAGTCCGCTTATAGAAAATTAGCTTTAAAATATCATCCTGATAGAAACAAGTCATCAGAAGCTGAAGAGAAATTTAAAGAAATTTCAGAGGCATATGCTGTTTTATCTGATCAAGAGA
>JBQCGN010000142.1:0-3700 GCA_051955655.1 Candidatus Nitrosocosmicus sp.
TATATTAATCTGACAAAGACTATAACGATTAGGGGTATAGATATTAACTTTATGGAAGACGGCACAGGAGTTAAAGAATTTCTTTGAATACATATTATTATTGTTATGTTTTATCTAAAACATATCCAAATAATTTCAATTTATCAAATCAATGTCGATAATACTTTGTTGAATGAATATTAAATTGCTGACAGAAAATACTACATTTACAAAAACGAAATATTTCAAAATACTTGTGAATCTATAATAATCAATAATAAAAATCATTAAAAAAATCTACTACTTAGCAATAAAGAAGGTGATAATAAATAATTTATATATATCCGGATTATACTTTAGAGGAAAACATTGGTGGTGTCAGACTAGATATTATTTACTTTTAAGACCTTAGGTGGAATCCTATTAATACTATTTGGAGCATTTGGATCAGGTTATGGCTTATTTACTTATAGCAGTCAAATAAAAAATATCCAGTTATGTAATTCCCTATTAGTAACGTTTAGCCAATTAAATTCTAAATTATGTAGCAAGATACCAGATATTTTGACTAGAGGAATTATATTTGAATTAATTGGAACACTGAGTTTACTAATTGGAATAGTAGTAATAGTAAGGGTTAGAAAACAAAAAAACAAATTAAATGAACATCCTTAGATATGTTTTTGAAAATAGGGTAGAAAAAAATTATGTATTTTAGTTTAAGTATAGTCCAAAAAAAACAATTTATTAATTGTTTAATCCATCATTAAAAAATACGTTAAAAATAAGTTAAAAAAATTTAACTATATGTTATTTAGGCTAATAAGAAAAGATGGTTTAATTTTAATTGAAATAAATAGTACAATTAATAGCAGCCAAATGAAATAAACAATCCAAATATATTTGATAAACTGAAAGTACAAGATCTGAAAAAAAATAGACTAGTCTTATTAGGTATTATAATTATTTTCTCTATTTCTATTGCAGCATATTGGTGGTTTTACAGTATTACTACAAATACAAATAAATCACAGGTTGTTTTCAGTGGAACAGACAAATTTGGAATAAAAGAGATCTATTCTACTGCGCCTGGAGGGAGAGAATGGTTCGTCAACATGCAAGATCCTATAAAAGATCCTTTATTTTCAATAACAGGAGATCTGCCAATCAAAAAAAATAACAATGATTCATGGGTAATTAACGGCTCTGACATAAGAATGAATGTTATAACTCCAAAAGGTTTTGCACAATGGAAGAACATTGAAATGACAGGATATATCAAAGTAAATTCGTACAACCAAACAACATTAACTAATTCTAAAGGTAACAGTAATAATGATAATAATAGTGAAGAAAACAACAATATTGTAGATGTAGACTGGCGTGCAAGAGGCGGAGCACATAATAGTAATGTTCCATGTGAAGGAACATCATTAAATGGGGGAATAAACATGGATGGAAAGGCATCATGGAAAAAAGAAATATGGCATACTGGAGGATACACTGATGCCAGGGGCATTGCCAAAGTTACAGATTCTATTTCCAACAGATGGATTGGCTGGAAAATCGTGATATATAATATAGAAAACAATAAGGCGGTTAAAATGGAATCATATATAGATGATAAAGATAATAACCAATGGTTAAAAGTAAATGATATAATAGACAATGGAGGATGGAAAGCTAATAGTCCGGATTCTTTATTCTATAGTACCAATTGTGGTAAACCTAAAGACTACATAATAACAAATGCAGGTTCAATAGCTACTTTTAGAGCCGATAATACCATATTGAACTTTAAAGATTTAAGTATAAGAGAAATTCAAGTATAAATAAAAATACCATATTAAAAGCATCTAAAAGAAGGAAATAAAAAAATAACCTGCAAATTTATACTCAAAGTATTTGATAGAAATAGTAAAGTATTTGCTCTATAGTGGTCTCAAATAAACAATAATAGAAGAGTTTTGCTTGTTGCGGATTTGGGCAACAAAAACATTATGTATTTTCATACAAAAAAGGCAAATACTACATATTAATGGATTCTTAATTACAATCACTTTTATTACCATGTTTACAAAAGGCCTTGGTTCCAAGTCCTATTATACTAGCAGCTATAGGCGAAATAAGCATAGCAGAACTTTGTGGCAATCTCAAAAGATTCATTATAATTTCTACAACAGTAGATCCATCTAGATTCGTGTCTGTTTCAATCTTTTTGTGGAGCAAACCGTCTGGTTTACACAGCTCATCATGCAATGCATCTGCATAAATAAACCAAATCGATCGTCCATCAGGATAAGTTCGATTGTATTTCAAATCCACCTCGTATATCCCAGGCATAATCAATTCCAAATCTTCGCCAGTTTTTCTATAATTAATTAGAACCTGTTCGATTTTATAATATATAATACCAAGGTTACCATTAGAGTTATTGAGATCGACTGCAATTTGCTCAGCAAATTTTCCTGCTTTTTCGATATCAGATTGACTCAATAAAAATCACTTTTTGAGATAAACTAAAGTCCAAATTGTTTTATCTTTCCATTTTTTAGATACAAAGACAAATTTTTTCATAGTATTTTAGAAACAAAGATATTTTTAAGCATTGTTATATGTTTTTGTATAAATATTAAAACATGATGATTACAACAACATAATTCAAAGTTGAACATAGAATAAAAGTTTAGCGATCGTCATAAATTTAAATGAAAATACAAGATAAGCAAATCAAAGACGAAACTTTGAATATCTACAGATAACTCGAATTTAATACGGCAAATTAAAACAGTCTAATATTATATAGATGCGTCCATCTTTTTGTAGGCGTGGAATACGACAAATATCATTTAATATAAAATTAAACTAGAGTGCAATTTTGTTAATTTTTCTCAATGAATTATTTACAATAAATTCATAAAAACTATCAATTTTAAGTATTGGAAAAAACTTCCTATTAAAAGAGGAGGTTTGGTTATTATATATTGTACATACAGAAGTTAAATAACATTTGAATTATTACTTATCAAATGTCTTCATCATCAAGTCAATCAAATAACATTGAAAATACAAAATTAGAAAATTCGACATACAATATTTTAAGTGCATTAGGAAAAGAATCAGACTTTTTATATTCTACAGTAGACAAATACATTCAAGATGCCGAAAAAGATGGCAGAGATCATCTGGTAGAACTGTGGAATGAAATGAAAAAAGATAAGCAAAAGCACCTTGGTATGTTAAGACAGGCTTTAGAAAAAGAAGCACAAGAAAATAAGCTCAGCAAGTAAAAGACAAACAAAAAAAAGGTAAAATGATAGTAATTTTATGTTATAGAGACTATCAGAATTTAATTCATTAATTATTATTTATTTCCAGGTTAAGGCAAAATATTATGTTAACAATTTAGTGATACATTAATCTTTTAACATGGTATTGCCTAATCCGCAATCTTTGCATTTAAGAGTGACTATTCTTTCGGTTTCCTTTTCTACAAGCATTTCCCCACCGCAGCAAGCACAATTCATATATATATACCATATAAAGTCAGATTTATAAACAATATAGGTTTATGTATAAATGCCATCTTATTTTGCAACATATTTATATTTCAAATTATAGATGAATTATTATTTTACTATAATGTAGAAATTATCTTATAAAATCTATCCAGTTATAAATATTATGGAAATGTGTCGATTGGTCAAATACCACAGAACAT
>JBQCGN010000143.1:0-3229 GCA_051955655.1 Candidatus Nitrosocosmicus sp.
AGCAATGAAGCATGGAGCAAGATTTCCACCTTACATATACACTTCCAATCCATTGATTATAGCAAGCGGACCGAATGGATCATTTCCACATGCCGAAACATCAAGTAAAAAAATCCGATCGGGAGAATTCATAGTAATAGACATAACATTAAGTTACAACCACTATGTTTCCGATGCAACTCGAACATTTGCTGTTGGTCAGGTTACAGAAGATATGACAGAAACATACCAAACAGTTAAAATCGCTCAACAAAATGGCATAGAGTATATTAAAAAAACAAAAGACTTTAAGGATATAGATTTTTGTTGCAGAGACTACATAAACTCAAAGAAAATGGGAGAATACTTTACTCACTCAACAGGTCATGGAATTGGACTTGAGGTACATGAACCTCCATGGATAAGACCGGGGGACCATAGTAAAATTAAAGAGAGTATGACAATTACTGTTGAGCCAGGAATTTATATTGAAAACAGATTTGGCGTCAGAATTGAGGACAGTCTATTAATAACCAAAAAAAAGACGGAAGTTGGAGAAGAAGGAGAAGAAGAAGCAGACAATAAACCCTTCGATTACATTAACCTACATTCATTTAGTAAAGAACTTTTAGTTTTATGATAAAAATACAATATCAAAAAAAACTAAAAAAGATATATATGTATTTGTGTAAAAAGTATAGTAAAAGACAGCTAGACGGGGATGAGGTATAGATATTTAGCTGCTCCAGTCTGAGTTTTCACTATGATGACCTCGCGACGAACTGACCCATAGTCTGTTTTTCTTTTTAAGAAAAAGTATTATTAAATTATAAATACAATACACTTTTAAAATATAAAAAGAATGGAAATTGTTTATGATTATCCGTTATATAGACCCCCATCTGAAGCAAATTCTTTAATTTTTCAGGTAACGTTAGGCTGTTCTTTTAATGAATGTTCGTTCTGTGATATGTATAGAACAAAACAATACTCGGAAAAACCGCTTGAAGAAGTAAAAAAAGAAATAGAAATCATGTCAAAAATCCAGCCAAATACAACAAGAATTTTTTTAGCAGATGGAGATGCTTTAAATGTCTCAACAGCAAATTTAATCGAAATATTAAATTTTATAAAGTCAAAGTTTAAAAAAATAGAGCGAATTTCCTGTTACTCTATGCCAAAAAATTTGCTGCAAAAGACCAATGAAGAACTGTCATCTTTAAAAAGAGAAGGTTTGGATATGGTGTATTTAGGCATTGAAAGTGGCAATGACATTGTATTAAAAAAAGTTACAAAAGGAGCGACAAGTCAAATGATAATAAATAGTTGCAAAAAAGCAAAGGACAACGGTTTTATTTTATCCTGTATGATAATATTAGGTCTGGGAGGTAAAAAGTACAGCCATCCTCATGCTATTGATACTGCCAAAATAATAAATAAAATCCAGCCAAATTATGTTGGTGCACTAACATTATATATGGAACCTACAATGGAAAAAGAATTTTACGCAAAATTTAAAGAGCCGTTTGAATCCCTAGAAGATTTAGATGTATTAAACGAATTAGAAAATTTGATATCACTTATAGATGTTAAAGAACAGGTCATATTCAGAGCCAATCATGCATCAAACGTCTATTCAATAGGAGGAACTTTACCTCAAGATAAAAATAAAATACTTGATAAAATCAAATATCTAAAAGAACATCAAGAAATACTAAAACCAAAGATACTAAGAAGATTCTAATTTACTATTTTTGTAAGATACAATACAACTACAGAATTTTTAATTTAAATAAACAAAAAAATAGAGATTATTTATTTCCTCCCGTAAATGATTTTAGCAAATTCTTTAAGAAATCCATAGGATTGCTTGAATGGGTAGAGGCATTTTGTTGTTGCTGAACGCTACCTGCTGATCCACCAGATGATGATGAAGTTGGAGAGGCAGAGGAAGGAGCTGATGTTGAAGTAGAATTTGAAGTTGGGGCTGATGCTGCGGAACTACCAGATGTAGTGTTTGTTGGGGAGGTGGTTGATGATCCTGTGCTGTTGTTTGCGCCTGATGATGTACTATTGGAAGGAACAGAAGCGGATGAAGAGGATGAATTAGTGCTATTTGCTTGAGCATATGAGCTACCAATTGTTCCTACAAATACAGAGAGGACTGATGCAAATGCAATTATTGCTAGTGCATGTTTATTAAAAGTCATTGAAATCTACTATTACAAGGTTATTTTTAAAATTTACATATAAAATTCTTATATTGTTTTTAATTTTTTTTATAAACTATATAAAAATTTCATCAAGAAAATAAAAAAATTACAAAAAAGGATTTGTTTTAACTATTTTTTAAATAAAAACAGTTAATGAATTTTAACTTCGCCAGGAGAATAAAACTGAATTGCAATGCTAATAATATACATAACCAATAGTAAAACACCTACCTTAATTCCAATAGATTGCCTGAACAAAGGGATTAAAGATATGAGCGTAATAGACGTAGCCAAGATCATTTGAAATGACAAAATAGGGCTATTTTGAATTATTGTAAAAAAGCCACCATGAAACATTGCTGCAAATATTGCTATACCAAGTAATAGTGAATTATTTAGAATTTTAGAACCCAATACATTTGCTATTGCAATTGATGTTCCTGCAGCACCCTTTCTTGCCAGAATCATCATTGAAATTTTTTCAGGCATTTCTCCTGCAATAGGGCTTATTATTACAGCCAAAACTACAGTAGAAACTCCAATATCAATAGAAAAGTGCTGCAAAGATGAAATAAATGGGCTTGCACCTATCAAAATTCCAATAGTACCTATTGCAAAAGCAACAATCGCTTTTAAGAATCCAGATCTCTTTTACCATAGAGAATCAACAGAAGGATTCGGTTTTGAATACGACGAGGAGGAGGAGGAGGAGGAGGAGGCAGGCAAATCAGAGGGCAAATGAGTAATATCATAATAAGATGCATCATCAATAGAAGAAGTATTGGTTTTGTTTGACTTGGTTTTGACTTTATTTTCTTTTTTCATTTCAATAAATGCAACAAGTATATAACCAACAAATATGCCAATAAAGATAAACCCGTCAATATAACTATAACCGTCAATCAATAATATCGCACTTAAAACTGCTGAAACCAAGAGAAAGAGTTTATCTGATTTAAATGCACTTACATCTATTTTTTTTAAAGGGGATTTTGAAAGGCGCGTGGTGGAAATCAAAAGCATCAATGCCAGTCCCA
>JBQCGN010000144.1:0-2968 GCA_051955655.1 Candidatus Nitrosocosmicus sp.
AATCTATTAACTTTTATCAATCTATTCTTGGTTTTAGAGTTTTAAAAGACAAGTCTACCTCAAGTACTGCTTTTCTTGCAGCTTCTTCTTCTTCTTCTTCTGTTGCAATAGACAATATTAATACTACATTGAGTTCAGAAAATAAAGAAAAGGTTTCGCCGTTACTTGTTTTAACTGAGATAGATAAAAACAACGATGATAATACAAGATTTAAAAATATAAAGAAAGAAGCAGGACTTTTTCATTTTGCTATACTGCTTCCAGAAAGAAAGTTTTTAGCAGCATTCTTACGGCACATACAAAAAAACCTTTATCAAACATTTTTTGAAGGTACGGCCGATCATGCAGTATCCGAATCAATCTATATCCATGATCTTGATTACAATGGCATTGAGGTCTATAGAGATAAGCCATCTTCAGAATGGAAATGGAATGGTGATAAAGTTCATATGGTTACTGAACCTTTGGACATTCAGAATCTCTTTAACCAAAATCCTTATGAGAGATGGTCTGGATTACCTCCTGCTACAACTATAGGACATGTTCATTTGCATGTATCTAGTCTAAATCGATCTAGAGAATTCTATCATAACATATTTGGTCTTTATCATACTGCCTCTTTTCCGGGTGCTTTATTTTTTGCAGCCGATCATTACCATCATCACATAGCCACAAATACCTGGCTTGGGACAAATATTGCACAAGCTAATAACAACAATAGTAAGCCAGGTCTTGCACATTATACAGTCAGACTACCTAATAATAAAAAGGAAATAGACGAACTTAAACATCGTTTTACTAAATTAGGATTGTCTATTAATGAAACAGCAATACATAATGATATACAACAAAAGCAACAACAACCATCTTCATTTTATGTTTATGACCCGGATAGAATAAAGATACAATTTTCGTTTAATTGATTATTAGATATATAAAATAGCGGGATTATAAGCATAAAAACCTTTGAAAAAAATTGTTATCTATTACATAATCCTTTATTTTAGGATCTATTGATAAATTATTTTTTTGAAGAAAAAGACAAAATATTTATTGATTATTAAAAATACACTGTTTGATCTTTACAAGAAAAATTGATTCAATAATTAATCTTTCTGTCCTTTATTATTTCGTAATAGTAATTTTTTAGATATCCAAATATATGGGGGATAAATTCATTAAAAAATCAAATTATTAACATAATAAATTATAAAAAAAGTTTAACTTGATTCTAATCTTTGTTTTACTGTTTGAGCTGCTTGCTCTATACCTTGTTTTATTTCATTTTCTGCTTGACTTCCAGTTAAAACATTTGCTACTTTCCCTGTTGTTGGCAATTCATAATTTATAATATGAGTTACTTTTGTAGAATTGTTTCCACTGTTTTGGAACTCTTGTATACTATCCCATCTTTGAAATGGACCTTTTTTTGTAACCAGTCTTTTATTTTGTTCTCGCTTTACGACCTCAAGTGTCATCTCATCTTTCTTTCCCATATACTCGCCTGTAACTTTCATCTCAGAGCCTTCTTCACTTTTTTGTCCAGACAGATTTTCTGATTCTTTAACAATGTCACGAGGCCAAGATTCTTTAATATTATCAGGATTAGTATAATTTGAAAACTCTTTCTACTGGTGCATTAATTTCAATTTGACTATTTACCGTTGTCATACATAATACTGTTTAACATATCTTACAGTACAGTTGTTGTAATTTATTGCAAAAGATAAGCAATATACCACTTTATTGGCAGTCATTTATCAATATTCATATCTACTACTATATTGAACAGAAGATTGATTAAGTAGGATTCTATTTCTATCCTTCTCAACAGCAATAACCACATTCGCTTTAACCTTTTCCACATCTTTCACATGATATATTTTTTTAAATACTATTACTATTAGCGGTAATCAAATACAAATTTATAAAATTCGTCAATTTGTATAGTTTACTTAATTTATTAATTACTTCTTAGCTTTTTACAATAAAATATAAAGCCATTTATATGCTTACAGTCAGACTACTTTAACAAATAAATTTTAAAATTCTCGAGGTCCATGAAAGTCTTCTGGATAAGATTCCTTGTTTATAGTTTCTATACTTTCACCTGTTGGTAATGGACTATTTTTATTAACCTGATATTTGAAAATATCTGGAAAATCTATTTTTAAAATTACATTCATTCCTACTTGATATATCTCCGGTTTTGGTATATCAAATCTGTTATTTCCTTCACCAAATACAACAATCTTATCAGACGTTTCTTTCATTACATGACCTACATGGTCTTCATTTTTTGCTCTTACGCCTTTATTAAATAAGGTATTTGGATACTTACCTTCATAACTTGATAGATCAGCAACAGCGTCATCTTTTTCCCAAGGATCTTTTCTGCTCGTAGGCAATGGTGCATTTCGTGGAACTGAAAACTGCTGTAGTTCTGAAGAGTTTAGACCAAGCAAAACATTTGCACCAACTTGCTGGATTTTTGAGAGCGGGACATCATATCTAGCATTTTTCTGACCAAATATTACAATCTTATCTGGGGTTTCTCTCACAATAAATCCTACGTCTGGATCATCAAGAGTTTTTACCCCTTTATTAAAATATTTGCCTGATACCATAATTTTATAATGTGTAAACCCTTTTTTAATATTCTCAATATTGTTTCATTATTCCTTTGTTTAATGTTAATGGATACTTAGAGAGCATTATCAATCCTAATTAAATTATAAAATCTCTTTTTATTGTTATTTTTAATGTCCATTATAAAAAATTTTATTCCCATTTAATCTCTCTATTAATCGTCCAAATCAAAGGTATCCTAATTAATTATCAACAATTGCTTTCACATATCCAACTCATTTAGCATACATTGTGTTTTCTTCGTCGTAGTCAATCATAAAGGTCGAATCTGTTGTCAAAATCTTCAGTAGTACAGATAATATATCATGGCAAATTGATT
>JBQCGN010000145.1:0-9054 GCA_051955655.1 Candidatus Nitrosocosmicus sp.
ATTGGGAACGATATAAAAAATCTAGAATCCGAAGGCAAAGTAAACGATGAAAGGTACAAAAAACTACTTTCCAACATACCAAATTTCTTTCACAATTCAGTCCCTATTGGAAAAGATGAAAAGGACAATAAAATAATTAAAGTCTACAAAGGCAGAATTAACAGCTCATCTTCGTTACCAATGGGTGAACAGAAAAATGAAATGAACAATAGTAAAAGCACTAAAGAAATCAATAACAAAAACTATGAATCAAATCAAATAAGAAATCATATAGAAATAGCAAATGAATTAGATTTGGTTGATCTAGAAAGAGCCGGAAAAATAGCTGGAGCTCGTTTCTTTTTTTTAAAAAATGATTTAGTAAAGCTAGGAATGGCGTTAGCTAATTTCGCAATAGATTATTTAATGGAGAAAAATTATACAGTAGTTCAACCTCCTTACATGATAAAAAAGGAGGCAATGGAAGGGGCAGTTATTTTGAGTGACTTTGAAGAAACTATATACAAAATTGAAAATGAAGACCTTTACATGATTGGAACTTCTGAACATCCTCTTGCATCCATGCATATGAATGAGATTTTGGTAGGAAAATCACTGCCTTTAAGATATGCGGGTATTAGTCCTTGTTTTAGAAAAGAAGCAGGAGCACATGGTAAAGATATGAAGGGGATATTCAGAGTTCATCAATTTGAAAAAGTCGAACAGTTTGTTTTTGTTGAACCAGATAAATCATGGCAGGAACACGAGAAAATGTTAGAGATTGCCGAAAAATTTTACGAGGCTCTAGAAATACCATTTAGAACAATAGTTTTATGTTCAGGCGATCTTGGAAAAGTATCTGCAAAAACATACGATATAGAGGCATGGTTTCCAGCTCAAAACTCATATAGAGAAATTTGTTCATGTTCAAATTGTACTGACTATCAATCGAGAGGTTTAAAAATAAGGTTTAGAAATAATCCCAATGAAGAAACAACTCTTTTACATACATTAAATAGCACTCTTGTGGCAATACAAAGGACGCTGGTAGCAATAATGGAAAACTATCAAACTCCCCAAGGAACTATTAAAATACCTACGGTATTACAAAAATATATGAATAACAAAGAAGAAATTACAAGATAAATGCATGAGTAAAATATGCTTAAAAATAATAATCAATTACAAATTTTATAGAATCAGATAATTTAAAAATTAAAACCAAAATGTATATATTTTAGTTATCAGGCTCATATTATAATGAACTTGTTAAGCATATTTTCTCACGCAGGTAGTAGCTTGGGCTTGCAAATTGGGCCACAATACGATCCACTGTTTTACGATGTAATGATATATATATTCGGAACAATGCTATTTGCAGTATTTTTGCTTGCGGTAATTTCATTCTGGTTAAGAAGAAAAGGTCTTGGTGGTCAATCTGCAAAAGAAAGATGGACACAAGAATTAGAAAAATACTTCCAAAAAGAACAGATAGGGTTAATACCGGACGAGGCACATCACTGGTAATAATTAAAAAAGGGAATTCCCTTTTTTAATATGTTCATTTTTTAATTGTTACATTTATTATTAAGATAAAAAGACTTGTTTCAAATAACAATCAATCATTCAGGCCTTTCGCTTGGAGAAATCGAAACAATCAACAATCTATTTTCGGACTATCCTATATATGAAGACAAAGTTGACAATGATTTTGAATATGCCAGTATTTTAGAGATTGAGTTTATAAAGTACAAGGATATCGCATTTTTTGATTTCATACCTATTGAAAAATGGTCAATCCTGATTGAAATAATAAAGAACATAAAAAAAAGAAGAGGAAAAAAAGGATTAAGATTTATGATAATAATTACAGAAGAACAAAGATCTAATTATGATGATAAAAAATTGGAAGATGTTGAAGGACCGGCAAAAGAAAAATCCATCTACTTTAATAAAGCAATTTTTATACTAAACCATAAAAATGATTTAGATTTTATTAAAGGACTAGAGAGAATAGAGATAACAATAGAAAATTTAGTTGAAATACAAGAGTTACAAAAATTAAAAGATGAAAGCAGTAGTAGCGAAAACAATTCAACAGATAAAAAAAATCAAAATGGATCAGAAAATGATAAAGTTAAATCGATTATTTTTACATTTAATGAAATAAATAGAAAATGGATTCGATTTACAGATAACAAAATAGATGTAAAAGACAGATAACGCAGATTGAATTGAAAGTACAATGCACAGGATGAAGCCAATATAAAAAACAAAAAAATATAATTCGCAAAAAACACCATGTCAAATTATTTTTAATAAAATATTCAAGAACATGAAAGACAAAAAGAAAATACACATTAATTTAAAAATAAGTGCAAAAAAATAACCTTATGGGCAATAAGAATTCTAACATAAATGTAAAATATATTGAATTGCAAATTGCAGAAAAAGAAAACGACGGGAAGTACGAGGTAGATGGAACAGTAATAGTAAATTATACAGGCAGATTTGACAGCATAAGCATAAATTCACAGATAGAAGATTCATCTGATGTGTTTACCTATACTGAAGTGGATGATAAAAAAATTAATCATCCTTATGCAAGATTATCAATTTTTAAAAAAGATGTAAAAGACCCCAAAATAATAAAATTCAAAGCTTACACAAATCATAACCCTATAAATACAGAATCGAATGTAAAATTCAGAACGACTCTAATACAAGAACATAAAGAAATTGCATCTGATATCAAGTTTATAAAATTAAAAAAATAATAAAAAAGAATTATCCAAAGTTTTCTGTAATCGTAACTTTACCAGTCATCCATGGATGTGGCTCACAGTGATAAGAGTATTCTCCAGCCTGTGTGAATGTGTATGTGAATGTACCCTTTGGTGGAATAAGACCTATAGTGGATATAGAATTAAAAGGCCCATTTATTGGATCCACATAATTATTATCAGAGGTCACAGAATGAGGTACAGAATCAGCGTTTGTCCATACAACCTTGTTGGACACACCTAATGAGCCTTTAGATTGCTTTGGTTCAAAATTATGAGTTTGTGAAGGCTGTGATGATCCTACATCGATTGAAACTGGAGTTGCCTGAGCTGGATGAAGAATAGCATCCGCTACAACAGGTTTTGCATTATATGCAGGCAGAAATAAAAATTGATAATATGATAAGCTAACAACTACAATCACGATAAAACATACAATACTAATACCCCCTATTTGAAATCGTTTTACTTGTTCCAATTAAAATTAAAGTATATGCAAGATAATAAAAATATTTTTATTATTTAAGACAATTCTATTTTCAAATAAAAGATCGTCGAATATTAAAAAAGGTTATGATGTAGAAGATCGCGAGGAAGTGGATGCTGAAGTAGAGGAAGTGGATGCTGAAGTAGAGGAAGTGGATGTAGCGGTAGCGGTTCCCTTTGACGTAGTTTTTATTTCAGGCTCAATAGCTTTTTCTTTTTCTTTGTCTATTTCTGTATTATTAGGTAGGGAAGCAACAGAACCCTCGGCAGACTGAGTTGCAGTAAGCGCCTTTCTTGAAGTATCCTTACCAAGAATTCTATTTCCAAAGGATGAAAGACCGACCCCAGGTCTCTTTGATGATATAACTTCGATATTGGATTTAGGAAGGTTTTTGCCATATCTATAAAGGTGGAACATACCTGCAAATACCAGCATAATTATACCAACCAAGAATAACGAAAAGTTTTTCATTCCACTTAGTAATGCATAATATGTTGCAATATTCAAATATACTTGGAATCCAATAAGGCATATGAATATGATATATAGCCACTTTTCAGGTAACTGAATTGCACTTTTTTCAGCAGGCTTCTTCTGGCTTTTAGCATTGTTTTCGGCATTTTTTGCAAGCTTTATCATTAAATACGTAAATCCAAAAGATAGTGGAACAAGTAAAGCCATCACCGTGTACAGAAATATTGGATCTATTACCAATCGCTCAAGTAAAGATTTTGTTCTATTAGGATCGATATAGAAACCCCAATAAGTAGTAACCATTATCTGAGCTATACTGGTTATACCTAAAGCAGCGATTATTGGCCGATCCTTCCATGAGAATTTTTTGTATCTGTCTATGAATGGCATAATCAATAAAGTCAAAATAAAAAGCCCAGGCCATGCAACACCTGTTGTAAATTTATCATATCCACTTCGTAAGAATGCATATAATCCAGTGAGATACCATTCAGGAACTGTTATACCCGGTGGTACATTAGGGTCGAATTTAAGACCAAGATCTATTGGAAATACACCCCCGGTCAACATTATTGCACCAGAAACAGCCATAACCATAGGAACATCGAACACCAAAAATCGAGGGAAATGTATTACCATCAAACCTAGCAATGCCATAGGTAAAAAGAACACATGAAAAGCATAGAATCGTAGTATAAAGTCATGGAAACCCGCACCAAAGAATGCATGCATCATATCAGGCCCTATTATTGGAATCGAATTGGTTAATGATGCAGCTATGGAAATGGCTAGTTCCGCCCGTTCACTAAAGATAATATCATAACCCGTAAAAGCCTCCAAAATAGTTAGTACTCCAATAATTATACCAGAAACCCATAGAATCTCATTTCTAATTTTATATCGTCCACTGAAAAACTGATAATACATATGCAAAATAGCAAGCATAACCATTGCATTGGAAGCATGATAATGAATATTCCTTATATGAAAACCATAAGGTATGGTATCATTTATTTTATGAACGCTATCCCAAGCTCTATTAAGAATAGGTTCGTACCATAGCATTAAAAGAGCTCCTGAAATACCTAAAATAATAAAAACAACAAAAGTTAACATCCCAAGGAATCCAAGCGGACTAACGAACTTGGAAGGAAATGTAAATTTAAGTCCCATGAAAATAGTGCGATCTATTCCTGTATAGATCCACCTAAATAGCCTAACAAGGCTATTATCTCTATTATGTAAGGTAGCGCCCATATCCAACTACTCCATTTCCAGATGGACTCCAATTTGGAGGCTTTATCCATACATTACCCTGATCATCTACTTCCAAATCCAATCTTGGTAAAACATTTGATGGAGGGGCTTGTAAAGAGGCGGGGCCAGCAAAAGCCATACCAGTCATTGGGTCATACATTGAACCATGGCATGGACATTCACCCCTTTTTCTACCCTCTTCTGGCCAATATTTCCACAAACACCAAAGATGTAAGCAAACCATACTATACATTCTAAATGCAGACGCATCGTTTTTATCCCCACCTAACTCCGGTGGAAGTCTTATAAACTGCCATGTTCTAAAAGACTCTACGTTTAATACTGGATCGTTTGTCTTTGGATATACAACCGCTTCAGCGTGATTAGTCTTAAATGTTTTAACATTTGCTTGAGAACCATCAGGTAGCTCAACTTTTGCCCTTTGACCTGTAGCTTCTTGTGGATTAGGTAAAAACTTTCCCCAATCAACAAACGGAGTAAAAGTCATAACAGTCCCTGCAGCAGCAAGCAATTTTAAAAAGTCCCTACGGGAAATCTTTCCTCCACCAATCTTTGGAGGTTGATGCTGAGACATTATAAGAAAAAATACACAAATATATCTTATAAATCTATTTGAGATTCAAATAAAAAGAAAAATAGCTAAGAAAGACGATTCAATCGTATTTTAATAATACCGTTATTAACAGAAACAGATGAAATACCCAAAATAGATTCAGTAGAATTTGGTATTGAAATTGAAAAACTGTTTTTTTGTATTGGAATTTTAATTAATAGAATATTTTTATAACTATCATATTGTGTTTGGATATCAGATTCGGTAATTATTCCACCACTATGAACAATTATATCAAAAAAACCATTTCCAGCAATTATTTCTGGCTGGATGTCTTTTTCTATCACGGGATTTTGCAACGACTGAGAACCATTGATCTTTTTTATTTTGGGTGTAATAGAAACTGGCTGTCGACCATATAATGGAGATAAAAATCTCCATAAATATGCTGTACCAATACCAGCCAAAAAACCGCCGATATGAGCTACATATGCTACACCTCCTGACTGCCCTATTAAAGCGAAAATTAATTGCATTATAAACCAAAATGGGATAAAAGCCAATGCTGGAATTCTTATAGAAGTAATGAAAAATGCTAAAACTATAGTATTAATTTTAGCATGAGGAAAAAATACAAGATATGCGGCAAGAACGCCCGATATAGCACCCGACGCACCTATTGCAGGTATATTCCCACCTCCCGTAAATACAGCATAGATACTATGAGCAAATGAAGCTATTATACCCCACATCAAGTAAAGTAACAAGTATTTATAATGACCGAAACGTCCTTCAAGGTTATCGCCAAAGACATATAAAAAAATCATATTTCCCAACAAATGGGCAATACTACCATGCATAAACATTGAAGAAAAAAGTGAAAAGAGGTTTTGTCCAGACAATATGAGAGAGGGAATAGATCCATATGCAGATAGTAATTGATATCTCGATAAATTATTAGAGAAATTAGAGGTAATGATTACCTCATATATGAAAATTATTATATTTAAAGCAATTAAACCGTAATTAACAAAAGGTCTACCATTAGTCTGTGGAGCGTCATCGTTAATAGGAAACATCTTAATTATTATAAAATAGATTAAGAAATCAGAAATGATAACAAATTACGTTCCAAATGGGTTGAAATTTGGCATGTCACTATTTCTTTCATTATGAGCTTTTCTAATATGTCGTCTTAATCTATCATCATCATCAAAAATCATATCACAATATTTACATTTTTTCTTTGAATTCTCTTTATCAATTTTTTTGGAAAATAATCGCACATATATTAGAAAAATTAAAGATGTAAATTAAAGTTACTATTTAGAATAGGAGTAAACACAATAAAATTCATCACTCCATTACAATCATAGTCAATGTAGATTTTACACCATTTAATTTTCTAATATTCCATGTAATAGTTTCTTTAACTTTATCCATACTTTCACCTTCTACAAGCGCTACAATATCATATACACCATAAACTTGGTAAACATTTTTTACTAAATCTATTTTTTGGAGTTCATTAATAATAGATTCTTCGCTACCTAATTCTGCATTCATTAGCACAAAGGCTTCTGGCATATAGATATCAAAACTATAACAGATATAAAAAGATGATTTAGTATTATATAAATATCATATTTCAGGGCGTAGCTTAGACTCATCAAATTGTTTTGCTCTGTTCCACTCATAGTTAAAGAAATCCTCACACCAATCATGAAAAGATTCATCTTTACTGTAAAACATAATGTTAAGGTCAGGTTCGCCTTTTAAAGTAGGAAAAGAAATACAAGATTCTTTCTCATTGAATATAGTTACAATACTAACTTTATCTACTAATCTTCGTTCTACCATTCCCTTAAATATCATATTATTCCAACCGAGTTTTTTTAAAATTTCATTTCTACCTTTAGGTATAACCACGTCGTTAGGAAAAATGTAAGAAAATTTTACATCATTATTAATACGTTCTGCAATAGTTTCAATTAAATCTATAGGAACTTGAGATAAAATTTCTTTGATATAGACTTTAGAATTATTATACACAGTCTTCCAACGCTGAAGTACTGCCATTACACCTACAACCAATTCACAGTTATTTAGAGAACCTATTCTATGAACAAACTTTTCTGGCAAACTGTTTAAAGTATGTTCTTGAAAATACTCTTTATACACAAAAGGAAAATTGAAATTTGGGATTAAAGATACTATGATCTCCCCGTAAGGGGTTAAAAGTAATTCACTCTCACCTGTTTTTTTTACCAATCCAGAATCGATTAACCTATTAATATTTCGGTGAGATTCTTGCATCGTAGCTTTCAAATCATTTGCTAGCTGAGATAATCGATAAGGTCTTGAAGATAATTTCATTAACATGTAAAGTCTCAGATCTCCTGCAAGTTCAAAAAAAACAGATTGGAAGTCATCACCACCCTCGCCTAGCATATATTAAATTTTATAAACTTAAATTTAAACATGTTAAAAACTGATAAGTCTATTATTTTACCGCGATTTTATTATTGAATAGGGAAATACTGCAAATTGATCAAAACATTTAATTGGATTACCGGACAATAAATTTTAAGTGCCCGGGTAGTATAGAAATGCAATTTTGCATTGTAAAGTCCGGTCCAGTATGGGGGACTGTCACTCCTTCGACCCGGGTTCGAATCCCGGCCCGGGCGCTTGCACAATTTTTTTAAAATTATATTAAATCATCACGCGTAAAGTAAATAATCTACTATTTAAGCTGCATCTAGTTTTATTAACAAGTTGATCAAAGACTCCATTTATTTTTCCTATAATATGTTTTATAAATAAAATAACCTATTCCTATTACTATTATTAGTATTAGCAAAGGAAAAAAGAAATGAATTATAATAATTGCAATAATCAAAACTAGTGCAACAAGAATTAAAGTATTAATAGAAATATTACCAAACATCAAACAATATCCAATAAAAGTATTTTTAAATGTTCATTTCCTATTATCAAACACAAAATAACAACTAGCAAATAAAAATTCCATATTTTATTATGATTTAACGTACTTTAGTAATGTTTATAGAGTTTTTATCATATATCTTAACAACTAAAGAATACTAGTCCAATGAAATCATTATTCATGCCTATAAACAATTCAAATCTTTACTTTTTCAGAATAAAAACTAATAATAAAAGGTTAAAAAAGAGAATATAGTTACTTATAACAACTACTACAACAATCTAACTATTTTGCAGTATTATTTCCCATATTCAAAATTTTGCCTAGTGAATTAGTCACACCTTTGGTCAAGTTTTGAATTTGTCCCCCTATAGGATTATTTTTACTCACATTGTTATTTCCAGTATTGGAAATGTTGCCTGGATAGGATGCAGCATTTGATTGAATATTTGATGAATTGGACCCGCTAGTTGATTGACCGGCTTGGCTTGCTGTTTGATTGGCAGATTGACCGGCTTGGCTTGCTGTTTGATTGGCAGATTGACCGGCT
>JBQCGN010000146.1:0-5530 GCA_051955655.1 Candidatus Nitrosocosmicus sp.
GAGTTAATATCTCATAGCACAACTCAAGCGGTTAATGCGCTTTTAGAAGGTGATGTATCAAAAGTTGGTATTATTGGCATGGGTGTAGGACTAGAAAAATCTGACATAATAAAAAGAACAAATATCAAAAACATTCAACTTAATACTAAATCTTTAGATACGTGTTATACTTTTTTGGACACGTCAAAATATTTAGAAGTGTCTGATGTAAATAACGCTATTGAAAGTCTAGTTATACAAGGGGCTAAGTCAATTATTGTTAGCGAAGCCTATGGAGTGGACGATCCTAGCAATGAGTTGTTTGTAATGGAACATTCTAAATTACCTTGCACTGGTGGACATGAATTAACAGGTATTTACGGTTTAGAAATCAGAACTTTAACTGCAACCATTAATGCAAGTATTCTTCCTAAAGCAATAAGTACAGCTAATTTTGTAGAGTCTGCAATAAAAAAAGTCGATATCAATGTACCTCTAATGATAATGAAAGGTGATGGTGGAGTTACCACTTTAAGTTCGTTTTTACACAAACCTATTATTACTGTGTTATCAGGACCAGCAGCAAGTGTAGTGGGGGCCCTTCTTTTTCTACAGATATTAGATGGTATTTTTATTGAAGTTGGTGGCACGTCTACAAATATTAGTATCATTAGAAACGGTAAACCCGAAATGCATTATGCGACAATAATGAATCACCCTACATGCATTCGTTCACTTGATGTAAGAATATGTGCAGTAGCAGGAGGGTCTTTGATTAGAGTCTCCAAAAATAAGAAAATAATTGATGTAGGTCCCAGGTCATCTCATATAGCTGGATTGTCTTATTCGTGTTTTGCCAATCCTGATGATTTGGAACTTGGGCAGGTTGTAACCATTAGCCCGTTTAATGGTGATCCTGGTGACTATATCTGTATAAAAACTCCTGAAGGTAAAATGTATGGAGTAACTAACACTTGTGCTGCAAATGCACTTGGACTTGTTCCGGAAAATGATAATGCTTTTGGAAATAGATCTTCTGCAAAAATCGCTTTTATAAAATTATCAAGATTTTTGAATATTTCATACGAACAAATAGCAAAACAAATTCTCGACATTTCAGTTACTAAAATTGCTGATTATGTGGTTCCAATGATAAAGGAGTATAAACTCAATAAAAATAGGATTGTGGTTATAGGAGGGGGTGGTGGCACATCAGTATTGGTTCCTCGATTATCGCAAAAATTAGGCTTTCAATATAAAAAAGCAGAGCATGCAGATATAATTTCGTCTATAGGTGTAGCAACAGGGATGATTTATGAGGAAAGGGAACGAACTGTCAGTAACCCAACTTCAGACGATTTAACCGATTTAGTAAATGAAGCCAAGAACGAAGCTCTTTTAAAAAATGCTTCGCCTGAATCCTTATCGGTCCAATCAGAGTATATTAGTGAACGCTCAATTTTGCGAGTTACCGTTATTGGAAATATAGTTCTAGATTTGGCAGGTATTAATGCCAAAGAAATTGGACAAAATGAATTGATGAAAATTGCTAATGAACTATGTAATACTAAAGAAAATGTAATTTTAGAACACACCGTAGGAAATTATTATATATTTTCTAATATTTATCAGCAAAAGAAACTACTATTTAAAACAAAAAAACAATCAATCATTGTTCTTGATAAATTTGGTAGGGTGAGGGTCTCAATAGATAATGGTAAGATAATACAAGGCAACTCTGAACAACTCTCGAAAAATCTGCCAGATATATTGTCAAATCTAAACCCCAATTCAAATATTTGTCCGTCTGTTCAATTAGTTGACGGATTTCAAATCTTGGATTTTTCAAGTCTCAATTCTACAGCGCAAATTATCAAGTCTATAAGAGAACAACTAAATAAAGTAAATTCAGATGTTTTTTTAATCGTGAAGCAGTGAATAATAGTTTTATTTAGTGATGTCTATGAACCGCCAGACAGAATTGTATATTTCCATTTGTAATGTGCTTTATTACTTCCAATCTGTTGGTATCTATTATAGCATTTTATTGTGTACTGATATTTCAACAAATAAAATTTTTCCATGAGCACTAGTTTCTATATCATACCTACCTTTACCAACTAGGTAGATGTTACTTTTAGCTGGAATATAGCAGGTTTGCAACTATTAACACCCTTATTGAATACAATGATAGATATATTGATGATATTATGATTAGAACAAAAGCTGAGCCATATCTTCCGAGAGTATATCTTCTAAAAATGCTTTTGATTTGTCGGGTTTGTATATATTAAATTAAGTTTTAATGCGTAATAAAATTTGTTAGTTAATAGATAAAAACAACATATGTGTTAATAAAAAATTATTGTATCTTTAGTATAGTTTGCATTTATTTATCAATCGTCTACATAACTTTTTTTATACATCGATTTTGTATTGCTCTGTCCTTGAGCGGTTAAGTAATCTTTAAAACGTGTAAAAATCTTTCTTGCTTATTGAATTTGGATTGACGCTTTTATTGTTATTATGACTCCTAATTGTCTGCTCTTTTTGTGATGACAATGGTTTCGATGTTACGGAGTTGGTCATTGTTTTATATTTTATTGCGTTTTTATTACCATTACCGCCGATTTTGTTATGATTGATCTTTATTATATCATGGATTAAAATGCTCCGGCCGGGATTTGAACCCGGGATCGTCGCCTTGAGAGGGCGAAATGCTTAACCGGATTGTGCGGTCTTTCAAACTCAAATATTTGAAAGCCTCTACACCACCGGAGCCTTTCATATCAGTAATATTTTTATTAATATAAAACTTCGGTTTAAAATCAGGTTTTTCTTCTATAGGGGGACTTAGAGTAATAGAATTACCGGTATCAACTCACATTTCCGTATCCACCTTACTAATGGTAGTAAGATTATCTTCTTTTACTTTTTTGACATGTAACGTCTTACTGAATTTAGTAAGATTGAGGTTGGGAAATAAATATAATACAAAAGATATCTCTTTATCCAAAAAATTAAAAACCTTTTTCTTAATAATTGATTTTAGTTTATACTCCTATGATTTTGAAACTTGCTTTTTACCTTGAAGAACTTGGATTTCTGATTTAGAAAAAAGGGACATATCTAAAAAAAACTCAAATAGAACTAATAAGGTTTTAGATTGACAGTTATTTTTTCTAACCTTGTTATGAACAGTTCTTACAGGGCTATATCATGATGAAATCATTTTGTGGTCAAAAGATATCTGTAATACAAAATTTCTTCATTGACGTAATTAAGTATTGCCGCTGCATTATTTTGGACAATTACAAAATAATTGTTGAAATAAATCGAAAGAGAGGAAACGAAAATTTGGAAGATTTTAGATTAATTCTTAGTACTCAATATTCGATATTCATAATAATTTTCTTTAATTACTAAATGCCATTGTACAGAAGTATTTCTTTTATATTTTCAATAGAAAAAACATAATCTATTCAATTTAATGTTGATTAATTTTTATTTTTTGTTATATGCCAAATGGGATGTTTGTGGCAGAGCACTTTGTGTCGACAGTGATTCAAGACCATAGAAAACATCCAGTTTCTACAGGCTGAGAAGATTTTTGAAGATGCGGTCTTAAAAATCTAAAATCTTAAACCCGGTTATGTTTCATCTTCAAATGGCGATGGTATAAATTCTATACTTTTAATTTTATCGGATTCAATAATATCATTTAAAATGGCTATCAATACCTCAATAAATATAATGATGTTTGTCCACTCTGCAAATTTTATTTGACCCTTTTTAAAGTGATATTCTCTATTTTTCAATTGAAAAAAAATAATTCACTTTGTCTATGAAGGACGTTGGATAGATTAGCAGAACCTTATGCTATTGAATGCTCAATAATGAATTGTAACCTCAGGCATATCAAATTGGTAATTCTAGTTCTAAAGAAGATATAACCAACCAAAGAAGATTTAAAATTAGTAAAATAACAAATCTTGCCATAACCGACCAAAATTTCAAGGAAAACGA
Organism: Candidatus Nitrosocosmicus sp.; assembly: GCA_051955655.1. Lineage (GTDB taxonomy): Archaea > Thermoproteota > Nitrososphaeria > Nitrososphaerales > Nitrososphaeraceae > Nitrosocosmicus. The sequence goes on from JBQCGN010000146.1 coordinate 4,006, forward strand.
AAGTTCCCATCAGACAAACGTGGTAGTTTTGATAAAATTATTGCCATCGTGAATTAAATTTTATAATTTTTTATCTCCAATTAATTATGTATGTTATACTAAATGAAAACAACATAAAAATCAACATAAGTATTAATAGAAATTATTGTATCAATAGTATTATTTTCATATCTTTATAAACCAACTATATAAAATATTTTTTATATGATTTTAAGTAAAAAGGATAAAGAATTACTTGTCATTAAATTACTAAATGAAGGTTTAAAATATAAAGACATTGCAAAACAGGCACACGTTTCTCCAAGTGATATCTCTAAAATAAAAAGAAAAATAACAGTTGAGTAAACAGAAACAGAAAAATCCCTATCTTTGACCTCAAAAGCATTTCAATTGTTTTTAGAAAAAAAGAGTTTAGTTGAAGTGGCCATTTTGCTTGATATTTCAAAAGACGAAACCATTAAAGTTTATTCAGATTTTCTTGCGTTACATAACATGGGCAAGGTTGCTGAAATTTTAATAAAATATATCAAAAATTTGCCTGCCTTTCTAAAATGGTTTAATTACATAAAAGAAACCAAAACAACGAAAAGTGAAGTTGCAAGAGCTATAGAAAATATCAAACAAATGGATACCCTAACTCAGAAAAAGGAACAACTTGAAAAAGAAATAAAGTCCATAGAGGAAGAAAGGAACAGCTGTTTAAGACATTATGAATATATTAAAAGAGAAATCAATCGCGAAATCAATTAAAAACAACTTGCCATTTAACTAAGGACAACTTAAAACAACTTTGTTGTTCTTAGATGTCATTGGAAGATAATCCCAGTAATACTGATGTCGAAGCGCAGCAAAAAACAAAGCAAGTATCAACCAGACGAAAAATATCATCTTTATTTGCCGCCTTATCGAATGGACCATCTGCATTTCAGCTAAATTTTAAAGATAGATATTTTGCCGCAAATATCCTGGCTGCAACTATCCAAGATAGGATGGCAAATATTGCTAATAAAGATAATGTTGTTGTTCTGGAAATTTAATATAAGCGAATCTATGACACATTAAAAATTTATTGTCGATTGTTTATTTGCAGGTATATCTTATCATTATCCTTTAAAATATGTTTTTCAAAATCCGAAATTGGATTTCCATTTATTGTTGCATTCACTATTTTGTCCTTGAAATTAAAATTAAATCCCCATATATTGAAAAAGTCCTCCATAGTATAATTTCTGGTAATGGTCGAGCCTATTTTTACTACACCGCTATTATCATTTGTATATAGGGGGGCCATGCCTACCATTGTCATGCCCTGGCTAGACGTTCTTGCTGATCCATACTTATCCAATGTATGGTTATGCCACAAAGGTTCTTCAATACCTATTTGACTCGGTATAATAAAAGGTCGGTTATCTATTGAAATATTAAGATAAAATACACCACGCATGACAAATGGATCTATTTTTGTAGTTGATGTTGGTTTGTTATTACTGATGGGCAAAGGAGTGGAGGTTGGGCCAAAGCCAAT
>JBQCGN010000147.1:0-5055 GCA_051955655.1 Candidatus Nitrosocosmicus sp.
AATCTAAAATCTTGATAATGAATAGTTTATATTATGGATTTTGTCATTGAATTGCAATGAATATCAAATTAACTATCACTTTTGTTATTGCTGCATTAAGCACAATAAGTTTTATATCTATAGGCAATCAGGTATTTGCACAGAATTCTGGAAATGATCAATCAATTCCATTTGTAGTTCAAAATACCAGTAGATCGATGCAAGATCCCTTGCCAGGACACGAAGGACATCAAATTGTGATTGCTGCACCACCATTAACTAATGGAAAGGTTTATTCTGGAACAGCTACTTTTACTGCTAGTGTACCAGTTGAAGTAGTTGTATTGCACAATTATACACCAATAAACTCTACATCATCAACAGACAATCAAAGATATGGTGAACCACTGAATGCTCCCTTTGGTAATGGAAAAGTAGCAATATCATTAATGAAACAATTCACTGGCCTTCCTCTAAATGCAGGATCTTTTGATTTTGCTGGCACTGCATTAGCATTCCATACATTAGATGGAAAGCCTTTCACATTAACATATACCATTGATGCAGATATCGATCCACTGACAAAATAAATCTACTATTGAGATAATTTTATAACAAAAATTATCTTTTTTAAAATTGTTTTTTATTCAAATAATAAAAATTATATAATTGCTTCTTTAAATGAAACCTTTATCTTGTATTCCATGAATTATTGTTTGGAAATTTTACTTTAGGTTTAATTTAAGAATAATGTATTTGTAAAACATGCTACTATTGTATCAAATGAACTTTTCTAAATTTATTAAATTAAATTTACCATTGGCATATAATGATATTTTTCTTGCTTTATTATTGATATAAAATATCATCAACTTTTGGACTCGTGTAGAAATCCAAACGGTTTCCATCAAACCAGATATCTATTTTAGTAACAGTTTTAGTGAATTATTTAATTAATAATTTTCTTCATAATTTGTCTACATGTGCTATAGATTATAATTTTGTATATTATAATTCGTTGTGTCTTATAAACAATGCCTTGAATTTTGTGTTCTATTTGTCATAGCAATATTGCAAGATTCTACAAACCTCCTTGTAATCTATTTTTGTTAACGAAATGAAATTGAGTATAATACCTAAGATAAAGCTACAATAAAAGAAATTATTCGTGATCCGGATCTACATTTCTTCCATATAGTAAGATCTAAAAGATTATAGAAAAGCGGTTTATTATTCTTTGAAAAAGTTAGATCCATTTATAACTGTAAATGCCATGGAAGATTATGACCAAGTAATTTTTATGTTTATTTATCCCAGTATGGTTTTAATCGAATCCCTATACCATACCGAACTTGCGGCATGAGGCAAATAAGAAGTATAAGCGCCTCATCATTCTCATTTTTGTGGGCAATTAAAAATTTTGATAAGTGATGGTTAAAAAAATGATAATGATGGAAATCCCTCATTATTTGGATAATTTACATCTTGTGAATGGATCAGGTTTGCAAAGTAGATATACTGCTTCTGCAGTATTACCCTGATCTATTTTACAGCTTGCCCATGTCGCTAGTGAACCAGGAGCCGTTACACTACAAGTATTTTTGCCACTGGTTGGATTTTCAAAATAAAATGTAATGGGGCCTTTTCCTTCAATATCATATTTGACCCACCCCTTTTCATCTCCGCTGAAAACACCAGTGCCTGCAGTTGTCCAATCAACAGATGTTCCTGAAGATTGTGGTGTTTTGACGAACTTTCCTTCATCCAAATGCCATTGGCCATTGGTAAAAGGGGCAAACCCGTTCTCAGAGAAAGCGTGAGCAATAATTTTTCCCATTGCCTTTTCAGGCAAGTTTAAACTTAGCATCATAATTCCTCCAAGTAGAAAAACTGTAAATAAGCTAATAACAAATGTAGTTTTCATGATTTTCATGTTTGTTAGGAATTAATATGTTTTTTGGTTTAATCCAATTTTATATCCAAATATTGTCAATATCAATCATCGGTAGCTACGTAACTTCAGATGGAAATCGTTCTCGATAATGAAACTAATTTGACTATTTATTTAGAATGTGAAATATATGAATTACTTTATCTTCCATTCATAAAATCATGTAATAATAAATTGATTTTCCAATCTATCTTATTATAATACCATTTTAAGACAATTTGTTGCTCCTTTTCTTTATCCTGTGGAATTTCAATTAAAACAACAACCGCATTTGCAGAATTATAAACGCAAAAACTTAATATAGATAAATACCAGTCATAAGAATCAGGTCCAAAAATATAGTCAATTTTCTCTCAGATGTTTCCATCGAACCGATATCTAATTTAGTCGCATCATCTTGCATAATTTACTAATAATAAAATCTCTTTGATCAAGAAGAAAGATACACGTTATAAGATATATTTCTTAAAGTCACATCAATAGATAATTATTGAATATCCAAATTATTGATTGTTGATCAATTTTTATTTGTAATTTTGTATATAGCTCCATTGATAACTCCAACAACATACAGATATCCATCTGGACCCACATTGAGACCGCTAATACCGCCAAAATTTTGTCCAAATTCAATACTGTCAGATCCTGTTGAATTTAAGGTTAAAAGTATTTTCGATTGGAGACTTTGAGGCAATATTAATTGTGTTCTATCTTCTGTTAAATTAAAATGATAAATCTTGCCCGCATTAAATGTTCCAACAAATAAATCATTTTTATACTTTTTTCCTAACTTATCTGAAGCAAGAAATTTTAAACCAGTGGGAACTGCCTTTTGCATCCACGTAAATTCAGGGTCAGAATATTTACCACTTCCATTAAAATTAGCCAACTCAAAGGGAACATTTGGAAAAAACTTGCTCATTCCCTGAATTACTCCAAATCCACTGTTGAACCCGGGCATTACCAAATTGATTTCATCGTTATATTCATTATGGCCAGTTTCAGTATCCCATAATTGACCTGAAATGGGATCAAAGTCTAAACCAAATCCATTATGTATTCCATATGCATAATACAAATTTAGAGGATAACCTTTCCCAATTATACTATCTTCATTTCCATTGCCATCTTTGACTGATAATCCATCCTGAGTAATACGTAGTATTCCTGATCTCCCGTCTGGTATTGACCCGTTGATAAAGTTCTGGGCCAAGGTCTGCACTGTTGTTTCATTTGCTGGATTTAGGGCATTTCCAATAATTGTATACAGGTTCTTATCTGGTCCTATGGTTATATATCCTCCATTATTTTCAGGACCAGGGATAGAAGGTAACTGTAATAATAATTTTGGATTGGTTAATTTATTTCCAACCAATTCAAATCTGTATATTTTATGTCCAAATTTTTCAATATTAGAATCCGAAATATTCGTATTATTTAATGGACTTTTATTATTTGCCTCTATAAAAGATAAAAACACATATGTTGTATTTGTCCTGCTATCCTTTGATACTGCACTACCAAGTAAGCCTTGGTAAAATCCTGATGCAACATTCAGATTTAAGAGGGGTTTATCTACTAAAGTATTGTTTATTACTCTATTAACTGTGCCATTTTTTTGGGTAACTAAAAAATCGTTATTATCAATAAAAGATATTGAAGTAGGCATAAAAAGCCCTTTTATAATTTGCTCGACTTTTAGATTCGGATCTTTAAGTTTAGGAAAATTATTAATATTTTCATCTTTTTGCAATGATTGCGCAGATGCTGTAAAACTATGACCTATACAAAATAGCAAAAAAAATAATGGAATTAGGAAAAGAAATATAATATAATTACTATATGTGTGCTTGTTTGACAATTACCATACGATAAATATGATATTAATTAAATTTTTATAAATTGTTTTATCGTTTGAATGTGCTATCTAAAGTAACAAAATATGCATTGTTATTAACGGTGTACATTAGGCTATTTTGGATTATAACGTACCTGTAAATATAACCTTCAAAGAATCGTTCAAAAAATTAAACAAAAATACTAAAATTAATGTAAATCATTATCTTGGGTTAATAAATATTAAATTATTGGAATCCTATTACCGCAAGGAATTTTATCCAGATAATACACTTTGTTTTCTGGCTTTGCAATATCATGTTTTTTAGAGGGGTTTGCAAAGATGTAATTTCCATCCATCTATCCTTCTTCTGATAATCTCTACTGTGCTATTCAATTGTTGACCAAATACATCTTTACAGTTGTATCGCCGAACCCGTATACCATCCGGAACTTAGTCCCACCGAACCAGATATCCTCATTAGTAACAGTTTTAGTGGATAATCTTTTAATATACACTTATTAAAACGGCTTAATGATTAAAAACTTAAGTATTTTTTCATATCGTCTGTCTCTTCTGTATGAAAATAAAATTCATGTTAAATTCAAGCATGTAATTTTGGTGTTTTTATTTGTAGGCTTATCTGTAACGTTTTTTATCGATTTTGTGTTATAACGGAATAAAATATAAATATGCCCATAATAAAATATTATATAATGTCAATCAAACCCAAAATAAAGTTTTCGATAGTAACTGTTGTTGTTACAGCACTAGTCTTTTCAATGTCCATTAGCATGATGAGTAGCGTATTTGCAGCTAGTGATACATCCTCAACCGCAAATCACTTCGGTCAAGCTGCATCTGGATGTGCAAGTACTAAAACATGTCCTACGGATGGTGGTGGTGGTTCAATGGGTGATCACGCAAAGCAGTTTGCTGGTGAACCACATGTTGGAATAGGTAATGTAGGGCAAAAAGATTTTGGTTGTACTGAAAAAGTAAAGCCAGGACAATTAGCCGATATGCTTGCTTCTCCTAGTCCAACATGCCCGTAATAAAGTCGATATCTAGAGAAGTATTCCAAATCAATACTCCGGCTATACATCCACATTTTTTATAACGTTTTAATATTTTGAAGATATTTTATTCGTATTTATTTAGAATTATCCATTATTTTGTAATATTAGTTTTATACTAATTAGACCCATGTAGAAATCTAAACGATTCCCACCGAACTAGATATCTATTTGAGTAACAGATTTAGTACTTAATTTAATTAATAATTTTT
>JBQCGN010000148.1:0-3304 GCA_051955655.1 Candidatus Nitrosocosmicus sp.
ATAAAGAAGGTATTATAAAATATAATATTTTAATGCATATAAATTATAATTTAAATATTGAATTTCTAAATATGAGGTAATCATTACAAATAAATAGATAAAATATTGTATTAGTTGAAGTTAATCACCAGTGATTATCTTTAGAGCTAATCGACCAACAGTAATTCAATAAGTGGTATTATTTGAAATCAAAGGAATTATTTTTTGAAAAGTTAATGCGTGGTTGTCAGTAAAAGTGTTGGTTAACAATTGAGAATTAATTATTCTTATGGTTGCATTATCTGATGGTTTATAATTAGTCGTACTGTTGTTATTCAACATATCTTTAACTACTTTTGCAGGATCGATAATAGATTTGGGGTCTACAGGAAAAATAGCCGTTAAATTGTCGTTGTTTTCTTGCTGGTAGTTTGTTTTTTCTTCTTGGTGACTTACTGTAAAATCTACTTTAAGAAAAAAGGCTTGCTTATTTAAATCACTTAATGTATTTACAGTATGCAAAACATCAACATTAACCAAATTTTCTAATTTCTGGTTATCAATTATAATTGAAGAGCCTTGATTATTCAAGAAGTTGTTTGTTAGTTGACCGTTGTCGGTATCTATTCTTATTAATACTATACCTTCAACAAATTTATTATTTAAAAGTGAATTTTGCATTAAAGAGGATGAAAATATCTTTGCACAATTAATATTTACAATACTTTGTGGTTGTATATTTATTACTTGAAAATTCTCTTTATTTTGTTGATCTATTTCTATTGGCTTCCAAATAATTGTTAATGGAAAGCTTTGCCTGTTAAATACTGTAATATCTGAATCATATTTTCCTGGTCTCAACGGGCCGTTATCGTTATCTATTGCACCACAATTAAATCTGACATAATATTCTGCAGATTGAGAATTTGTCTTATTTATATTACTTTGAGCAAAAACATTAGATATAATAATTTTGTCTTTTACCTGTGTAATTAAAACTATATTTAATGTAGTAGTATAAACCAACAATATAAAAACTAGTAGAACAGAAATACGATAATAATTCATTTCTAATAATGTCTTTCTTTTATTATAATACTATATATATTTACAGTAGTAAAATATATCAGATCATATAAATCAATTACCCAAGAATGAATAAATTTATAATTTTCAACTTATATAATTCTTAAATAACATTTATTTTTATTTCACTAAATTGATATTAAATTGATATTAAATTGATATCATATCTATTATTTTTGATGATGATTGTTCTCTTTTCTTACTCTTTTGTTAATTCTGACTTTGACTGCAATTATTTAAAAGATTTGTCTATTGCTAATCTCTTTCTAAAGAATAATTTTACTATGCTTAGTCCAGCAACTAAGAATTTTGTAATAGCAATCGAACCACAATCTAGTTTTGATGATAGTTTGCCAAGTGTAAATAATTCTAATACCTTTTCTGCAAATGGAGTATTCTCTTCTGTTTTATTTCCAAACTATGATATTTTATTCCATAATCCTAACAATACTGCAACTTCTTTTGAAAAAGATAATATTTCTAGAAATGGGAATATTATAAATACCTCTTTATATGAATTTCCAAAAGTAATTTCTGGAACTTGGATATTAAATGTTACACAAGGTAGTGTTACAAATTTTCATGGATTTTTCAAGTTGATAACATCAGATGGATTAGAAAAACATTATGTTGAAATGGATAGCTTTAAAAATCAAAATATATCTATTATATTGAATCCTTATGCTAGTACAATAATAAATGGATATGTTGACTTTAAGATAGATGATAAATTGTTTGAATCTAATTTACCTATAAAAATACAATTGAGTAGAATCAATACAATTACTGTGAATATATATAAACATACAGTTAGCGATCTTTTATTCGATAATCCAATTTATGGGCTGATTAATTCTTTTAAAAACTTTAGAAATGAGGAAATTTTAGTTTTAGATAATCAATAATAATAAATTGACAACCAGTTGATTAAGATTGATATTCAATTCAATTGTTTAATATATCTGAATTACTATGATATATTATGGCAGATAAAAAAAACTCTGATCGAATAAAAGACGAAGATTTTGCTTCTATTTCAAATGATGACCTTGGAGTTTCAAATGCTGATTCTAGTTCTAAAACCGTTTCTACTATTATTGATGATTTGGACATTCAAGATGTTCCTGGAATAGGGCCAACAACGGCAAAAAAACTGCGTGATGGTGGCATACTTACTGTTATGGATCTCGCTGTTGCTAGTTCTGAAGAATTATCTGTAGAAATAAATTCATCTAAAGAAAGTGCTGCTGCATTTATTATAGCCGCACAACAATTACTTCGAGATTCTAGTTTGCTTGATAAAGAATTTGTTACTGCCGATGTAGCGCTAGAAAAACGAAAATCTCTATTACGGTGTACTACCGGTTCGAAGGCCTTGGATAAGCTTTTGTTGGGTGGAATTGAAACTCAGGCTGTTACAGAATTCTATGGCGAATTTGGTTCTGGAAAATCACAGATTTGCCATACTCTTTGTGTAATGTCTAATCAACCAGTAGAGATGGGTGGATTTGGAAGTGGTTCTATCTATATTGATACAGAAGGTACCTTTAGACCAGAACGTGTTGAGCAAATAGCTTCTTCAAGAGGAATTGATCCAACCAGTGTTTTAAAAAATATTGCAGTTTGTAAAGTGTATAATAGCTCCCATCTTGAATTAATTATAAAAGATTTAGGAAAATATATTACTGATTTTAAAGCTCGTCTAGTTATAATTGATAGTATTATTTCCCTTCACAGAGCAGAATTCGCTGGTAGAGGTACATTGTCAGATAGACAACAACGACTTAACACGATGATATCTAAAATAAAAAGATTGACCGAGATTTATAATATATCGGTTGTAATAACCAATCAAGTTCAAGCATCTCCTGATACCTTTTTTGGTGATCCTACAAAAGCAGCTGGAGGCAATATTTTAGGTCATGCATCAACTTATAGAATTTACCTTAGAAAATCCGGTGAAAATAGAACTGCAAAAATGATAGATTCTCCATATCATCCATATTCTGATACAAAATTTACTGTAACGGAGAAAGGATCTGATGATATAGAGGAAGAAACAAGCTCCAAAAGAGGAAAATAACCAAAACGCGTTCCTTCCAATTTTAATTAGCGTCCATATTAATATATTGTAACATTTTACATTATATTTTTCTTTTTTACTTTTTTTGTTGTAATTTATTCAATTTATGAAATTATTTTGCTAGGTGTTTGAAAGCCGATTAAAACGTATTTCCTA
>JBQCGN010000149.1:0-8628 GCA_051955655.1 Candidatus Nitrosocosmicus sp.
TTAAAGAAAAGAAAACATACAAGTTTGAAAGATATTTTAAGATCTACTTCTACATCAATTTCATCAACACCAAGTCAATTTGCAAACATTGGCAAAGGTAATAGAGAATACAAATCAGAAAATAATATACAAGAAAAACCCTCTAGTAGTTCAATTATCCATAATGGTAAACCTTCTGTATTCTCTTTTTATTCTAAAAATTATTTAAAATCCGCATCTATCGCAATTACTAATAAACCGTTAAGAGATGCATTATTGGTAATTTTTCTATTTGTTTCTGTATCCATTGCCTCTGCATTTGTCATAGGTTTCCTTACTAATCGGAATTTTATAGATGCATTATTTGAATCATCTTCTGCCATTTCAAATACTGGTTTATCAGTTGGAATATCTACAATGAACCTAGATAATATATCAAAATCGATATTATCTTTAGAAATGATATTAGGAAGGTTTGAAATTATTGCTATTTTGTATATTTTTATTGATAAGTTAAGAAGATAGTATATAATTAGTAATACAATTATAAAACTCGTTCTTTCTAACAGTATAAATGAACCCTATTCTAGTAGTGATAGCACTATGAATAACCTCTGATCCCTTTCTATAATCGAATCTTCAATGGTAATAATTATTTATATCATTATTTAAAATTCGTAAAATAAATAGAGTTAGTTCGAATTTCTATCGGCCACTATTTTAGAATAAATGTTAAAAGTATATGAATCCAAGAGTAGAAAGGTATGTATTCAAGTCATACTCCTGATACCTTAATCCCATTTAATATTTATCTTTAAAAAGCAAATATTAATAAACTCTATAACCAACAAAATTAAAAATTATTTGTAAAATCATCTTGAAAATAAGGATGCATCAATTATAAATATCGATTTATAGTATTTCTCGAATTGTTAGTGTTGACCCATCAATGCAAGTAGCGGTCAAATATCCCATTCCCTCAACCAGTTTCTATTGATAAATGATCAAAATCACTATTTTCTTCTTTTTCGGCATTTTCTTTGTAAAGGTTTCTAACATAATTCTCTTCCTCACTTTTATGATTATTTTGATGTTTTATATTTGTTAATAAATAAGTAGATTATTTTTGTATTCATAAAGATAATGGTGATAAAATTTGATAGATGAAACAGATTTAAAGATATTAAAAAAACTGTTAACAGATGCTAGAAGTTCATATCGAAAAATTGCTTTTGAGATAGGAGTTTCACCGCCTACAGTACTTAATAGGATATCAAAATTAGAAATGGATAATACAATAAAATCCTATTCTGCAGTAATAGATCATGCAAAGTTGGGATTTGATTTGACAGCAGTGATTGAAATTACAGCAGTTAAAAATAAGATAACAGAAGTTGAAAAACATATTTCAAAGCTTCCAAATGTTTGTGCGGTTTATGATATTACAGGATTAACAGATATGATAATAGTTGCCAAATTTAAAAATCGTAGAGAATTGAGTAATTTTGTCAAAAATGATGTATCGTCGCCTTATATTGAAAGAACTAATACTCATATTGTTTTAATTACAGTAAAAGAAGATTTCAGAATATTATAATAGTAATAACATCAACAACAGTTTTATCAATCATATGAATATCTTGGAAGATCATACAAAATAATTTTAAAGAAATATTAATTTATCATTAGATGAAATAATATATTTAAAAAAATTTTGATATGTTTTTGAATTCGTTATATGAAGGATAAAATATGTATATAATCTGGTTGTTACAGTCATCTATATTTTTAAAAAATATAAAATAGATCAAATGTTTATTATAAATTAAACAGTTTTTGAAATACTCATATAAGATAAATAAAAATTTAAAAGTCTATTTTAAGTATCAGTATTTAATCTGTAATTTTTGGAACTACTTTTATAAAATCGCGCATATCGAACTTTTGAATATTTTTATTAATATTGTTAGTTAAAGATATCTTGGGGTTTTCTACGGAGAAGTTTTCCAATTGTTCTATAAATAATTCATTTTCAAACACTCGTAGTGTTTCTTTTATTATTGAGTAATCCTCTAAAGTCAATGTGGCAATCATTGCACCCTCAGCTATAGTAGTTCCTTTAGGTGAGTAAATGATGCCACCAACCATCCCTGGACCGAACAATTCGCCTGGCAAACCCAGATTAAGCAATACCCCACCTGACATATATAAACCTGAATTATATCCTGCACCAAAAGTTACCAATTTCCCTCCTCTAGCTTGACCCATAGCTCGCTCCATGCATCCTTTTTTTATTAGGACATTTACACCACTACTGAAATTAGTTGCTTGGTTGTTTTGGCAAGCAAGTTCTGTTGCAAAGCCGTTTATAATTATTTTTCCCTTATATCCTTTATCGGCTAACCCATTTTCCGCATTTCCGTCAACTATCCAAGTTCCATTAAAATTGCAAAATGCACCAAAGAAATTGCCTACATTTCCTTCTACGATTAAATCTAATTTTATAGTATCTTCAAAACCAAATATGCCTATTCTGTAAAGTGCTTTTGGATTTTTTAAAACAATTTTAGTTTCGCCTTGGACTATGATTTTTTTCATAATGGAATTTATAGCCCTCTCAATTATTAGCGGAGAACTTACAACGTCTCCAAATTTTTCTATGGATACTTGTTTTAATCCATATGGAAGTTTAATTCCATAATTCTTCTCTAAAGTGTTAGTGATATTTTCAAATTGTGTTTCCGGATTAGATACCCTAGAGCCAATATCCTTAACTATCTCTCTTATTTCATCGATATCTAATATGTAACACATTTTACTTTTTTTTAAAATATACTTTTATTAATTTATTTATCAAATTGTAAATATTATTGACTTGCCAGGTGGTGCTGCTTTTACGTCGTCACTAGCTCCTACAATATCAAGGGCAGATAAATCAGTTGCCATTGCCCAGAATGCAGGGTTTCCTCCTTCACCACGATTATATCCTATAATCCCCTTTCTTGTTCCAAATTTGTCTCTTACCAATGATAATGAGTGAGGAGTAGCCGCGATATAGGTAAATGGACCATCTGCTTTCTGAATAAATTCAGCATGTGCTCTTTGTATATTACCATGCATTAATAGCTGATCAACAAGAAATACAGCTATAACCTCTGAATCACAACTAGAATAGAATGGGTATCCCTTAATCTCAAGTGAATTCCTTAATTTAGAATAATTTGTTATTTCCCCATTATGTACAACTGCTATATCTGGTAGAACAGTAGTACTAAATGGATGAGCATTGCTAGGATCAACTCTACTGCTAGTTGCTATTCTTAAATGTCCAATACCATGAGATCCTTTCATTGATTTTATGTTATATTTTTTATCAAGGTCTTTTACAAGGCCCATATTTTTAACTAACTTCATTTTTTTTGCATATCCTATTATAGAAACAGTATCTTCTTTGCTCAATTGAGAAACTAGTGAGGATTGCTCATTTACCATCTTATTTGATGGGATTTTTTCCACTATCAAATCATATCCATTTGTCGGAGTGGGAGACTTTATAAAATAATTAAGGTTATAAAATATATCTTCATTACAAAGAGCGTCTCCATCATTAAAAATGGCTATACCCGCACTATCTTGAGCTCTTACTTGTTGACTTTCCATCATCTGATAAAGAAGGGCACCTATTGCAAAGTTTGGATTATAATGATCCTTTAATATGATTCCACAAATACCACACATATGTGACTTTCAAACCCTATTTCTATTTGTTAGCAAATGTGTAACTAATTTCTGCTTTTTTTCTTCATCAATATTTAGCCCTTCTTTGAACTCATATTCATCAACCAATTCTTTAATTATTTGGCGATAACTTTTATCTATTCCTTCTATAGTAATTTCAGCTTGTAAACTTACCTCAATACTAGAAGTACGCAAATCTGAAGGGGACATATTATAAAAGTTACTATAACCTAATGCGGCAGGTATACCTTTAAGTTCTCCTTTGGTAGCTAGCATATGTCTATAAATTCTTTCAGATATTGTATTTGTATTAGCTAGATTTTCATAGTTATTAGCAGCGTTTGCAATCAATATGCTCGTAGAATATCCTATTATATCTGTCCCTAATGCAGCAGCTTTCACAATCCTTCCAGCATTATTAAAATCACCAGCAGCCACTAGTATTGCGCCATCATTTTCCTTTCCTGTATAGTATTGGTTTATTGCACGTCTTACATCATGAATTACGGTTATTGCGTGTTTTCCCTTGTATTTTCCTTGTTGATTTGTTATTTTAATGGTATCTACAACAATTCCATCTGCACCTACATCTAGAATGGATTTAATATTTTTATCAAAGGCATCATCAATCTCGACAAGTATAGGGCCTTTGAATTCTTTCCTGATTTCTATTAGAAATTGTATAAATTTATCATTATTATCATCATATTGCAATACAAGTCCTTCGAAATCATTATCTTTTTTTTCTACTATTGATTTTCCAATTATTCTTTTAAAATAAGAATATTTTCTTTTCGTATTATTTTTTATACTCTTCTCTGAAACAAATCCTAAATTTGTGTTATCATTAACAGTAAGCCAATTTAATGCATCATGCAGAGCATCTAATGATTTTTCTTCTATCTTTGAGTGGTTATCGTATATTAATAAAGGCATAGATAAAACAATTTTATTTTGGCACTGTCTTCTACCTACACTTATTGCAAGGTTTATTATTTCTCGTTATGGATCATAAGGAGGTCGTGATAATTGTGCACCCAATGCAGTTATACAATCCCAAAAGTTTAAGGTCTTTTCCCTTTCTCTTTCATTATGAATACTGTTTTTTATTTTGTCATCTATTGAAATATTTCGAGGTGTACCAGTTTCTGTTAATTCTAAAATAGAAGATCTTATAATAAATTTTTCTTTATTATTCATTTTATTTAACTCAAATTTCTTTGCTCTATACATTCCATTTTATAATCGACATCTCTAATCTTTTCGGCGATTTGTTTAAAATAATTCTTTTTGCTCAAACCAAGTCCTGATACTATATCTGATATTTCATCCGTCGCAAAAAGATCTGTTGTATCCAAGTCTTTAATTGTTTTTTTTCCTAAAGAGCCTACAATATTTTGAAGTTCAAACATTGTACCCTTTATATAATTGATTATTCGCTGTACATTTTTATTTATATCGAGCTTTTCATACGACCCAGTTAGTCCTGCTGGACAATTATTTGTATAGCAATCCTGAATCAGCGTACAGCCCATAGCTAAAAGGAATCCAGTACCGATACCAACTCCATTTGCTCCAAGAGCAATACATTTTGCAATTCGTTTTGAATCCCAAATTCCGCCATGAGCAAGTAGTGTAAATTTATCTAACTTTCTATTTGAACAATAATTCACTAATGCATCTTTTCCCAACCTTATTGAAGGTATTGTATTTATACCAATCACTTCTCTAATCTCCCAAGGAGCTGCACCCGTTCCTCCTACATAACCATCTATGGCAGCAGAATCTGCACAAGATTTCAGTATTATTTGAATATCATCGTAAACTCTTGATGCACCTACCTTTACAATTATTGGAATTTTCCAATCAGTAACTTCTCTTAATTCAAGGACCTTAGCAACCAAATCTTCAGGTCCTAATATATCCAAATGTCTTGATGGAGAGTGAGCTTCTTTGTATGAAGGGACTCCTCGATTTTCTGCTACAAGATCTGTTACTTTTGAACCAGGTAACAAACCTCCATGTCCTATTTTTGCCCCCTGCCCTATTTTGATCTCTATTGCATCTGCTTTCAATAAGTAGTTAGGGTCTCTCCAAAATCTTCCTGATGCGTATTGTACTATCAAAGGGTATTTTCTGCAAAAAATTTGCTCTCTATCTATACTATCCAAATTGTGCCCCTTTAGTAATCTTTCAGCATATTCTATTATACGAGTGTTCCAAATATCCGTACCATATATTTCCCATGGTAATGCACCTCCTTCACCTGTATTCATTATTACATGTATTCCATCTTCTTCAGCAAGTTTGTTTAATGCTATATGCAAAACGATTTTTGCTGGAAGTTTTAATGAACCGTAACTCATACCAGAAATAAAAAAAGGAACATTCGACGTTATGACATCATTAGAGTAACGGCCTCCAATATTCAATGAAAGGTCAACATCACTATAATCTTCTTTTGCTTTAATCTTACCACTACCAATCAAGTCAATAGATGAAAAATAATCATTTGTGGAAGTAGCTCCCAGTCCTGAATAAGGTACAATTCCATCAAATACTTTTCTTGCGTCCAAAATTATTTTTGCGGAATCGTAATAATCTGCATTAGAAGGAGTAGAAGATTCTTTTAAAAGATTCCTTTTAATGTCAAGTACGTCTTTATGATAAGACATATCTATCTAAATATTCCCGTACATGTAGAATTCTCTTGGAGAAGGTATCGCCTCTATTGTTGTATATTCGTCTTTTTTGATCTGGCAGTATGTATCAAGAAAGTCACTTGTAAACACGGCTTTCAAAAATTCTTCATCTGATTCCAAGGACTCTATAGCATCCAATAATGAGGTGGGTAATTTTTTAATTTTAAGATCCCTTTTTTCTTGTTCTGTGAGTTTGTAGATATCTTTGTCGATGTGCTCAGGTGGGGATATTTTTTTATTGATTCCATCAAGGCCAGCCAACAATAATGCGGCTTCGACAAGATATATGTTTGAACTAGGGTCAGGTGTTCTATATTCTATCCTTTTTCCCTTCTCCATGTTTTTATAATGTGCAGGAATTCTTATGCTAGCAGATCTATTCATTTTACTCCATGCTACATTTATCGGTGCTTCATATCCTGGAACCAATCTTCTGTAGGAATTAGTTGTGGGATTTGTTATAGCGCAAAGCGACTCGGCATGTTCTATTAATCCTCCAATATAGTAATGAGCTGATTGGCTTAGTTCAGCATATTCATCGGAGACATCAAAGAATGCATTGATATCCTCTCCATGTTTCTTCTTTGTCCATAAACTTTGGCTTACATGCATACCTGAACCATTATCAAGTGCTATGGGTTTTGGCATAAAATTTGCAATCATATCGCGTTTTGAAGCAACTTCTTTTACTGTTTTCTTGTATGTTATGACATTGTCTGCTACATTTGTGAGTTTATCATATACCATTTGGATTTCACATTGCCCGGCCGTTGCAACTTCATGGTGATGGGCTTCAACTTTTATTGCGAAAAACTCTTGTAAAGTTTCTGATACTTCATCTCTCAGATCGGTTAAACTATCTGCCGGAGGCGCAGGAAAATACCCTCCCTTAAATGGAATAGTATATGCACTTGTATTGGAAGAATTCCATGGTGCCTCTGCAGATTCTATAGAATAACCAGATCCACCAGAACAATTTATAGATGACATTGGATTAGGAAGAAGACTGATTTTGTTAAAAACAAAAAATTCTAATTCAGGCCCCCAATAACTTTTCTCAAAACCCTTGCTCTTTAATACATCTTCAGCTTTCTGTGCAATATACCTGCAATCCCTAGAGTATCTTTTTCCTCCAAATCCTTCGTAAATATCAACAAACATACGTGCAGCCCTTGAAGGATACATGTAATTTCCGCCATTATGATGATTTTTATCAAAATAATCGGGTAAGAGGGCAAAAGTCATAGGGTCAGGTTTAAGAAGCATATCTGATTCATGGATCTCTTTAAATCCTCGTATAGAACTACCATCGAGTCGTGGTAACCCTTGTTCAAAAGCATCTTGTGTTATTTCATCACTACTAACAGATATTTGATGAAGAAATCCAAAAGGATCGCAAAAATTTAATCTAACCCATTTTATCCCTGATTTTTTTATTTCATTTGTTATATCTAGTGCGGAATTTCTATATATTTTCTCTGCCTGCATTATTATTTTACTAATATGAAAAAGATAAACTTTTCTTTAATTTTTATTTACAAATGAAAAGTTTGAGTTGCTTTTGTTTAACAAACGTTAAGTCATGTGTTAAGTCATGTGAAGTTATTTTTTTAATAATATTCTATATAACAAATTGCCCTAGTAATCAGTAACAAACAACATCATAATTTATCTTTGACAAGATCAACTAGAATTTTATAAATAACCTTCTTTTGTATATAACTATAGCAATTCTTAATAATTATATTTCAGTATAGGTTAATTTCGAATTTGGATATTTAAAATTAAATATGAACCCTTGAATACAAGTAGCGTGTTTTTATCCCTTCCCTCAACAGTTTCTATTGATAGATGAACAAAATCAAATCCAACTTTTGTGTCAAATTTGTTTCACAAACCGCTGGCCCCATATTATATGCAATTTGGATATACTTTAAAACATACAAATTGAATTTGTCATATGTGACCTATTCGTGAATAGATTTCTAATGATGACGTTTATATTTTCTTCGAGTAAAAATAAATTACCATATCGATTTTTTCGTTTTATAAAAGATATAATACGAATCTTATCTAAAATAAAAAAGATTGAATGAATAATAAATATTGACCTCAATTCATTATCAAACTGATTGCTATTACAATCGACTTGATTTATTATTTAGCCAATACTTAAGTTTAATATTATAATACGAATATTAAATATTTG
>JBQCGN010000150.1:0-5470 GCA_051955655.1 Candidatus Nitrosocosmicus sp.
ATAAACCATTAGAATTTAATTAATTAATCTTTTTTTATAAAGATTGTAATATTATAATATTTTTTTATATTATGGCTATAAAGTTTGGTTTGGTTCTTAATGATTAATGATGTGGCGCGCTGTAATAGACCCTTTGTTCCACTGACGAATATTATTAATTCTAAACAATACTTTTTGGTTTGCTTTCATTAGTGTTATTTTCTCTACCGTTATCGATATTGCTGCTTTTCCATCTTTTGAATACATCATTATCTATATCAAACTGATCCAAAGTTTTTCCAACAATATGCAATACTAGATCATTTACTGTTTTTGGCCTGTGATAAAATCCAGGCATGGCTGGTAAAATGATGACACCTATTTTTGAAAGCTTTAGCATATTGGATAAATGTATTTGAGATAAAGGCGTCTCTCGAGGAACAATGACCAATTTTCTATTTTCTTTGATTGTAACAGAAGCTGCTCTTGATATAAGGTTATCATCATAACCATTTGCTATGCTTGCAAGGGTCTTCATACTACATGGAATTATTATCATTCCATGAGTTTTAAAAGACCCACTTGAAATGGACGCAGACATATCATTTTCATCATACTCAAAACTTGCAAATTTTTTTATCTCTGTTAAACTTTCATCAGTTTCAATTTCAATATTTTTTTTAGCCCATTTACTTAAAACTATATGAGTTTCGATTTTAAGTTTATTTAAAAAATATAGTAGTTTTACTCCATAAACTACTCCAGAACTTCCAGTTATTCCAACTATTAACTTTAGTTTTTTTTCCATCTAATTGTTTGATATTCTCAGTCCAATCTTTTATATTTAATATCTTTTTCTATTAAAATATGTTAACAGTGTTTGGTTCTGTTGCTTTGGACACAACTAGAACCCCATTTCAAACCAAAGAGCGTATTTTGGGTGGTGCTGCCACTTATGCTTCCCTCTCCAGTTCTTTTTTTATACCTGTATCTTTAATAGGTATTGTTGGATATGATTTTCCTTCAGAATATCAAACTCTTTTAGAAAATAAAGTGGATATAAAAGGTTTGATAAAAGATGATAAAAGAAAAACTTTTTTTTATGATTCATCATTTGATTTTGATTTGGCTCATCGTACTACTAATGTCACTGAATTAAACGTTATAGAAAACTTTGAACCTTTTGTTCCATCCGAATATACCAACTCAAAATTCGTCTACCTTGCTAATAATGACCCTGATCAGAATCTAAAAATTTTAAAAAAATTTAATCGACCTGATCTAGTTGTATGTGATACTATTGAGTATTGGATCAAAGAAAAAAAAGAATCAGTAATATCTATGATGCGTAATACTAATGGTGTAATAATTAATGATCAGGAATCTCGATTATTATGTGATAAATCTAATTTGATTAAATGTGGAAAACAGATTTTGTCATGGGGTCCCAACTTTGTAATCATAAAAAAAGGAGAGCACGGTGTTCTATTATTTTATAATGATGATGTTTTTCCAATCCCTGGTTATCCCATTGAAGATGTTGTTGATCCTACCGGAGCTGGTGATTCATTTGCAGGGGGTTTTATAGGATATCTAATTTCAAAATATAAAAAAAACTTTTTTGAAGATATTGATTTGGTTAAGGAGTCTATTATGTTAGGTAGTATAATGGGCACTTTTGCAATTGAAGATTTTGGAATCAATAAATTAATAAAAATTAGTATTGATGATATAATGCAAAGATTTGAGAAATATAAAAATCTACTATCTTTATATTAATTATTTTATTAGAAAATAATATAATTGTCTTTGTCCAAAATACATTGTTTCAAAAATAAATGAAAATTTTAATTATAGATAACTATGACTCTTTTGTTTATAATATTGCTCAAATACTAGGTTATCTACAAGTAACTCCATTTGTAGAAAGAAATAATAAATTAGATCTAAAAGATATCTTGAAAATGAATCCTGATGGGATTGTTATTTCTCCTGGTCCTGGTCATCCCAAATTTAAAAAAGATTTTGGAATTTGTACTAGTGTTATCACTCAATTAGGTCCAAGATTTCCAATTTTAGGAATTTGCTTGGGTCATCAAGGAATCGTTCATGCTTATGGTGGGAAAGTTAAACAAGCAAAAGAAATTAGACATGGTAAAACTAGCTTGGTAACATACTATGAAAATACTAAATTATTCGAAAATGTTAAGAACCCGTTTACTGCGACCAGATATCACTCCCTAATTGCAGATAAAGACTCGCTTCCAAATTGTTTAAGGATAACGTCAGTATCTCTTGATGATGGTGAAATAATGGGAATAAAACACGAAAAGTATTTTATAGAGGGTATTCAATTTCATCCAGAATCCATACTTACTAATGAAGGAATAAAAATATTGTCCAATTTTATTGATATGATAAAAAAATGAGAACGAGTATTAATGACAAGGATGTAGTTAGCAATATAATTTTAAATCAAAAAAATTATATTTTAAAAAAACTATCTGAAAAAAAGAATTTAACAATTCAGGAAATATCAAGCGTTATCTTTGATATCCTTTATGGTAATTGTTCTGAAATATTTATTTCAGCTTTTTTAATGTCTTTATTGATAAATGGTGAAAATATTGATGAAATTGATGGCACCGTTAACTCTTTGAGATCTAGTACTACAAAAATTTCTCCCAAAGTAGACCTTCCTATAATGGATAATTGCGGGACAGGGGGTGATTTTCTAAATACTTTTAATATTAGTACTGCAGCAGCACTTGTAGCCAGCTCGTGTAATAAAGTTATAGTTGCTAAACATGGTAATAGATCTTCATCAAGTTTGAGTGGAAGTGCTGATTTCTTTGAATATGTAGGATACAATTTAAACATGGACCCTCATCTTGTAAGTCAGTCTATAGAGTTATTTAATTTTGGATTTATATTTGCACCAGAATTTAATCCTGGTTTGAAAAATGCATCTAATGTAAGAAAAGAATTAGGATTACGTACCATTTTCAATAAAATAGGACCTCTATGCAATCCATGTACAAATTTACATGGGCAAATAATTGGTGTCTCTGATCCTGGTTTATTAGAAATGATGCCGAGAATTATTCCATCTTTGGGATTGAAGCATGCTATGGTCGTCCATTCTCATGATGGTATGGATGAACTTTCTATTAGTAATAAGAATACCATTATAGATGTTGTTTTACAAGATGATGGTGTTTATTCATTTAATAAATATGTCCTTGATCCGCTAGATCTTGGATTGCCAAAATCTTCGCTCAAAGAAATTGTTGTCAAAGATAAATTCGAATCGATGAATGAAACAATGCGAGTAATATACGGACTTAACAAAAACAAATCAAAAGAAAACATTGTTTTATTAAATAGTGCGGCAATACTATTGGCAGCAAATGCAGTAAATTCTTTGAAGGATGGGATATCTGTTGTAAAGGAAATATTAGATAACGGGAAACCTCAGAAAAAATTAAAGCTCTTGGTTACAAGATATGGTGATATTTCTAAACTTGAAAATGCAGAAAAATTATTATGATTATATTGGCTGTCTTTTATTTTTATTTGTTGGGATATTAGTGTGATTAATATTTGGATTTTAAGAAGTAATAATAGGTTTTCTTCTATATCTTTTACATACAACATAAATTTCACTACTTTGTTTTCTACTTGCATCAGGTTTTGTAATAATTACATTTAAAAAAACTGATTTGAGGTCTTTTATAAATTCTGAAGAGTTTTCTCCTTGGAAAACTTTAAATAATGCTGAGCCATTGTCTTTTAATGCTATTTTTGCAAATTCTAATGCTTTTTTTGAAAGATCAATTTGTTTTAATTGATCCATTTCCCATAGACCCGAAACATTGGGTGCCAAATCCGAAAGTACAACATCCACTTTTCCAGAATTACCTATGATCCTGATCAGTTTATCCACATCTTCAGTATTCTCTATATTACCAACAACCGTAATTACATTTGGTATCGGTTCTATCTCTTTTAAATCTATTCCAACTGCCATTCCTCTTGGGCCTACTATCTTGGAAACTATTTGTAGCCATCCTCCTGGCGCGGCACCAATGTCTACGACTTTGATCCCTTCTTTTAAAATGTGATGCGACTTATTTATCTGTGATAATTTGTATACAGCACGACTTCTGTACAAATTTTCTCTTGCAAGTTTTCTATATTGATCTTTTCTTGCATCCGATAGTTTCATTAAGTCCTTTCACATCCGTTTAATAATCTGCCCTATTTCATTTATTTTTTTCCAGCAAGTTTTTTAGGGGTATTCATATTAAAATTTTTTGTATGGATATATTTCATATTCAGAGCCTGATTAAAAATTATCCTGATTTTCCAAAACCTGGGATATTATTTAGAGACATTACACCCGTGTTTAGAGATAGTCACTCATTAAATCTTTTGGGCGATTATTTTTATGATAAATTCAAAGATGAACGTATTGATCATATCGCTGGAATTGAAGCACGCGGGTTCATTTTATCTACTATATTGGGTTTAAAGTTTAATCTTGGTGTTGTTATGATAAGAAAACAAGGAAAATTGCCTGGCGCCACCATAAAACACAAATATGATATAGAATATGGTAACGCTATTATGGAAGTTCAATCAGAATCGATAGAAAAAAATGAAAATATATTGATCGCTGATGACTTGCTTGCGACAGGTGGGACTGCATCTGCTGCTGCAAAATTAATAGAAGAACTTGGCGGGAAAGTGGTTGGTTTCGCATTTATGGTGGAATTATCTTCTTTAGGTGGAGGTAAATTATTGCAAGACAAAGGTTATTCTGTACAATCAATGGTGATTTATTAAGTGAGCAAAAGAAGTGATATGCAAAATACCTCTGTTGATATTGCAATAATTGGAGGGACTGGTATATATGATAATAATCTATTTCAACAAGAAATGGTGCTTAAACCTCATACTCCTTACGGATCTACTTCTGATTCTATAATAGTGGGCAAATTTGAGGATAAACAAATTGCATTTCTTCCAAGACATGGCAAAGGACATAGGATTCCTCCTCATATGATAAATTATAGAGCCAATATATGGGCATTAAAACAACTCGGAGTAAAACGAATAATTGCACCATCTGCAGTTGGGAGTCTTAATTATGACTATAAACCAGGAGACATTATGCTTCCAGATCAATTCATTGATTTTACAAAAAAACGAAATTATACATTCTACGATGGCTCTCAAGTATGTCATATATCTATGGCCGATCCTTTTTGCACGGATCTGAGAACGATAGCTACTAAATGCATCAAAGATATTGGAATTCGTTTTCATGACAAAGGGACATATGTATGTATAGAGGGGCCTAGATTTTCCACCCGTTCTGAATCTAAAATGTTTAGAGATGTCCTCCATGCTGATATTATAGGAATGACTTTAATTCCAGAATGTATACTCGCTAGAGAAAGTGAGATCTGTTACCTTTCTATTTCAA
>JBQCGN010000151.1:0-3029 GCA_051955655.1 Candidatus Nitrosocosmicus sp.
TCAGTATCAAATCCAGAATCCTTTGAGGCATTCTCTGGACATGGGCTTAAAGCAGTTTATTCCAATACAACTATAATAATAGGAAACAGAAAGATAGTGGAGGACAATAAGATTTCAATTAATGAGAATACGGAAAACAAATTAGCGGTATCTGAAAGACAGGGAAAAACTGCGATACTAATATGCATAGATAACAAATTAGCAGGAATAATCGCAATATCTGATACCATAAAAGAAGGTGCTAAGGAGGCAGTTAAAGTTTTGAGAAACAAAGGAATGGAAGTAATAATGCTTACAGGAGATAATGAAAGAACTGCAAAAGCAGTTGCTTCAAAACTTGATATAGATAGAGTAATTGCACAAGTGCTTCCACATCAAAAGGAAGAGACAATTACAAAATTAAAATCACAACAAAACAAAATTGTTGCTATGGTTGGTGATGGTATTAATGATGCACCAGCATTAGCAAGAGCGGACTTAGGAATAGCAATCGGCTCTGGTACAGATGTTGCAAAAGAAACAGGCGGTATAGTTTTAATAAAAGATGACATAAAAGATGTAATTACTGCACTTGATTTAGGAAAGAAAACTGTCTCAAAGATAAAGCAGAATCTATTTTGGGCTTTTGCATATAATACAGGATTAATTCCAATAGCAGGCGGTGTGCTAGTTCCATTTTTAGGGTTGGGGATATTTGGCTGGCTTCCAATACTTGCTGGTATAGCTATGGCATTGAGCTCTGTTACAGTTGTGACTAACTCTTTGCTTCTTGGAAAATACAAGTCACCAAAATACAACTGATTTTATTTTTAAAGGGCTTTAACAGTAGTGATTTTATAGTTCAGTAACAAAGTAATTTGCATAACGCAAGTAAAACTCGTTATATCATATTCCTTCAGAAAAAACACTATCACATGTTGTTTTTGAATATATTTAACTGCTATCAAAAATTAACTTAAATTAATAGAATCAATAGACAATATGTTAATATATGCTTTTAATTTTTATGGCTGAGGTGGTTGATACAGTTAAGCACCAGTATGAAGGAGTTTTAAACATTTTTAATCAATTGCCTCTGGATGTATCAGAATCAATTTCTAGAAATATTAGTTTCCATTTGGCTTTAATATTCTTGAATTATCCAAATTCTGTATCATTATCTTTAAAGTAATGAAATGAAGTAATTGTTACTATGCCTTATCAAAATAATTGTCTTGCAAGAACATTTTTCTTTTGGTTTTCTTCAACAAAATTTAATCTCAAGACTATAAGTTTTACAACACTCTAAAAGGTTGAAGTTTGGCTCCTTAAAAACCACCTCTTTAGCATTTTTAAAATAGACTTTGGTTACCTTGTTGGTGTTTCCATCTATAAGTATCTATAAGTATCAAAATTCTTATAGTCTAATGTTAACATATTCTACAATGGTTTGAATCCTTTTACCAGCACCAATTGTGAATTTTGACTCTTGCAGATTGATAAAGAAGTTATTAACTAATTTTCCATCATTGATCATTGAAATGGATCTCTATCAGAATTATCTTTTGCGAAATATATATTATATATAATATTAAAAAGTTCTTGACCATTGCCAAATTATAAAATAGTTAGAACTTTTTTATAATTAATAAACCAAATACCTTTTTAATTGCCTTTCAATTAAAATAACATGTTCAAAAAGCCTGGAAATATTAGTTATTATGAACATTTTCAGATTTTTCTCAGTAATAAAACCAATCTTTTTTGTTTTTTATCTATAGCTTTTGTATCTATAATAGTTTATCCTATCGTTATACCTCATTTAACTCATCCATCTATGATATATCATATTGCCATTCATATAATTAGTTTTGACATGGCACTGTTTTTAACATGTATATCAATTTTATCATATAATAGGACAAAAAGCAAAAGGGTTTTGCTTACATCTTCAAGTTTTGGTGTATTGTTGATAATCGAATTAGTTTATCTTTTACAATCAAGCAATATTCTAGGTCAATTTCCTATCCCTTACATCGGAGGAGAAATATCTCATGTTTTATTACTTTTTATGATGGCCTTATTTGCAATGGGGATAATAAGGGTTGAAAAACGTCAAAATATAATGAAATAATTATTTTTTTTCCAATGATAAGGATATATGCTGATAACAAAATCACTATTTTTATATTATCATATAAACATAATAAACTTCATCTTATAAACAAATAACAAAAAAATTTGATATATATAATATATATACTATAATACAATCTAATTTTTAATGGACTTTAAAACCAAAATATGTTCATTAGTTTTAGCATCCATAATTACTGCTACGGTACTATGCTTTAATCCTTTTGTATTTGCACAATCCACATCCAATCAAACAAACAATAATGCCACATCTGCTACATCAAACTCAACTGCTAATAATAGTAGTGGAGGCAGCAATCCAGGAAAGATGCATTTGGATTTAGCAGCAAAAGCTTTACAATCAGGAGATAAAAATGGTGCACTTACGCATATGAATGAAGCAGACAAGACCCTAACTGGCGCAGCAAAGACTCATTTGGATTTTGCTATTAGCGCATTGCAATCAGGCGATACAAACGGAGCAACAATGCATCTACAGGAATCCCAAAAAAATATGTAATGCAATCTAACAAAAGATATACCAAATCTCTCTGTCAATAATTTTATTAAGTTACAATTTATTTTTAAGCTAATCAAGTAAAATAAAATAATAAATATTGTTTTCAAGAAAAGATAATGAAAAGGAAAATAAATATATAATTTGTATATATAAAACTGTTTGTGAGTGGATCTTCTTCCACATATAGCAAGAACTTTTTATCAATAATCTTTATTGCAGGATTATTGTTTATAATAATAATAGGTATTTCTGTTAAATTAATAGAAATATCAAATGAAACGCCATCGTCTCCTAATATTCAACAACTAGTTAGTGCACAAGAAGTAAATAAAAGTGATGATAGCAGTAATAAAATTTATCAGAATAAATCCATAATTGTACATGCAGTAGGTCA